>CAIWRI010000062.1 GCA_903915035.1 uncultured Nitrosomonadales bacterium
CACCAGCAGAAGAACCGTTCTGATGAAGTATTGAGGCATGGGGGATTCGCATCGGCCTACACGCTTCGCGAATTCCTCATTTCGTTACGTTGCAAAAAAATGGAAAAAGTGAACGACAAAATACAGTTCTTTGTACACTTATCCACAGTTGCTGTCCCCAAATACGGCAACCGGTCCTGGGTCAATATTCAATCGGCACACTGGGTCAATATTCGGTCGGCGTCAACACTAGGCCATCACGGCATAACAATGATTAGTCAGAAATTCAACCATGGACTCACTGGCGATCAGCTGATCGAATACTTGTGCTGCCTGCGGGTAGTCACCGGCGATGAAGCGCTTTTCGCTCACCCCGGCGATGATACCGGCAAGCACGTCGGGTATCATGCCGCGCACTAACGCCAGCGTCACCCGGCGACCGTCGATGAGCACGCCGTTTGGATTGTGTATCCATTGCCATACCTGTGAGCGGGAAATTTCGGCGGTAGCCGCATCTTCCATCAAATTATGTATCGGCACGCAACCCGTACCGGCTAACCAGGCACCGAGATAGCAAAGCGCCACTTCGATATTCGCACGCAGACCGGCTTCGGTGATAGGCCCTTTCGGTTCGAATCGTAAAATATCCGCAGCGGATACCGCGACATCTTCCCGCTTTTTGCTTAACTGATTGGCCGATGGCATCAGTCTGTCGAACACTTCCATCGCCACCGGCACAAGGGCGGGGTGAGCGACCCAAGTGCCATCATGCCCGTCACCGGCTTCCCGTTCCTTGTCTGCGCGAACCTTGTTCATGGCGATATCATTGGCAGCGGAATCGCCTTTGATGGGAATTTGTGCGGCCATGCCGCCCATGGCATGTGCGCCGCGATGGTGGCAAGTCTTGATTAACAGCTGCGAATAGGCGCGCATAAAAGGAGACGTCATACTCACTTCGCCGCGATCAGCCAGCACGAAGTCAGGATTGCGGCCAAATTTCTTGATGCAGCTGAAAATATAGTCCCAGCGACCGCAGTTTAATCCTGCCGAATGCTCGCGTAACTCGTAGAGAAATTCGTCCATCTCGAAGGCGGCAGGCAGCGTCTCAATCAGTGCGGTGGCCTTGATCGTTCCGCGCTTGATGTCAAAATATTGCTGGGCAAACACAAACACCTCGTTCCATAGCCTGGCTTCCAAATAACTCTCCATCTTGGGCAGGTAGAAATAAGGCGCGCTGCCACGGGACAGCAAAGCGGCTGCATTATGAAAAAAATACAGCGCAAAATCGAACAGGCTGGCCGATATCGGCATCCCCTCCAGCAGCATGTGCTTCTCAACCATGTGCCAGCCGCGCGGGCGCACGAATAATACTGCGATTTTATCCTTCAGCTGATAGGTCTTGCCGTCCGGATTGACATGCACGATGCTGCGGTTGATTGCATCACGCAGATTGATCTGCGCATCAATCACGTTGCTCCAGGTCGGTGTCATCGAATCTTCCAAATCCGCCAGATACACCCGCGCACCGGAATTAAGACCATTAATCAGCATCTTGCGCTCGGCAGGACCCGTGATCTCCACGCGCCTGTCCAGCAGTTCTTCCGGCACCGGTGAAATCGTCCAGTCACCGGCGCGAACAGCGGCCGTTTCAGCCAGAAAATCAGGCATGCGACCCGCTTCCAGCTCTGCCTGACGCGTCACTCTGTTAGCCAGCAAAGACTGGCGTACCGGCTCGAATTTGTGTGCCAGCGCCACGATAAATGCGACCGCTTGCGGATTTAAAATAGCGGACTGCTCCGCTGTGAATTGACTGCTGAAACTAATGCCTGACTGAGCTATCATATTTTTTCCTTTTTAATGTGTCATGCGACACGGTTTTGCGGCTTGCCTGCCACGAACGCGTCGAGATTGTCGATCAGTTGATCGGCCAGTATCTGCATCGCCGCCCGGCTGGACCAGGCGATATGCGGCGTCAGAATGAAATTCGGCATATCCAGCGCCAGCAGCGGATTACCGTCCACTGGCGGCTCCTGACTCAGCACATCGAAACCGGCCCCTGCGATACGATTTGAGATCAGCGCGACTCGCAAGGCGGCTTCATCCACCAGTGAACCACGTGCCGTATTGATCAACAACGCTTCAGGCTTCATCCTGGCAAATTCACTGGTACTGATCAAATGGCGGGTCTGAGCATTGAGAGGCAAATGCAAGGTAATCACGTCGCTCAGCTCCAGCACCGTCTCAAAGGCGGTATAGCCTTCCCGCACAGCGGTGCCCCCCTTGTGTTCCGCTCGCAATACCTTCATGCCAAAGGCGCGCGCGATCACGGCCACCGCACTGCCGATCGCCCCGCTGCCGATGATGCCCAGCGTGCTGCCGTGCAAGTCAACGACCTGATGCGTGAACAGGCAGAACTGGCTGGCCTTTTGCCATTCGCCGCGCCGCACATCGGCATGAAACGCCAGCAGGTTACGGCGCAAGGCCAGCATCAGCATGAAAACATGTTCAGGAACCGTGTCCACCGAATAATTTCTGATATTGGACAGCACGATGCCGCATTCCCGGCAACATTCGATATCGACGTTGTCAGTCCCTGTCGCTGACACCGCAATCATTTTCAATTTTGGCAGCGCTTCCAGCATCTCGCGGCTGAGCACAACCTTGTTGCTGATGGCAATGCTGGCATTTTGAAGACGCGAGACGACTTCTTCAGGGCGGGTCGCCTGATAGGATAGCCATTGATGCGCAAAAGCCGGCGCACGCAAATTGGCAACCATGGTATCCGCATCCAGAAACACGATATTTTCCATTATTGGTCGCCCATCCCTGACATGCGCTCAATGATTTTGACGATTGCCGCCGAATCAAGTTCTGCATTGTTGCTCCCCATCAGGGCATTCAGATGCTGCGTGACCATTGCTGCGGCAGGCAAAGCCACCCCCAACTGCTGCGCGGTTTCCATGACGATGTGCATATCTTTCTGGTGCAGTCCGACCTTAAAACCCGGCTTGAAATCGTTGTCCAGCATACGCTGCCCGTGCACTTCCATAATCTTGCTGCCGGCGAATCCGCCCATCAGCGCGGCTCTCACACGGGCAGGATCGACACCGTTTTTCCGCGCAAAAGTCAGCGCTTCCGCCACCGCCTCGATGCTGACCGCCACAACAATCTGGTTGCACGCTTTAGCCACCTGCCCCGCACCATGGTCGCCGATATGCACGATATTTTTGCCCATGCATTCGAACAAGGGCTTAACGCGCTCGAACACCTCAGCCTTGCCGCCTGCCATGATAGACAAGCTGCCGTTGATCGCACCTGTCTCGCCGCCTGACACCGGCGCATCGAGCATCTCAATTCCCAGTGCCGCCAGCCGCGCTGCAAATTTTCTGGTGGCGTCGGGCGAAATCGTACTCATATCGACAATCACGCTGCCCGGGCGGGCGCAACTAGCCAGCCCCTGTTCGCCGAACAACACACTCTCCACATCCGGAGTATCCGAGACAATGATAAAAATCACGTCGCTATGCGCGGCAACCTCTGCAGGCGATGCGCAGGCAGTCGCGCCCGCAGCAACCAGCGCCAACATTGCCTCCGGGCGACGGGCATAAATATGCAGCTTGTTGCCTGCCAAAATCAGGTTAAGCGCCATCGGCGCGCCCATGATGCCCGGGCCGATAAATCCAATATTCTTAGACATATTAAGTTCTCCTGTTAACTCATTGTAGGCATGACCAGTGTGGAGGCATTGCTGTCGCTAGCTTCCGGCCAGCGGGTCGTAACCGCTTTGGTGCGGGTGTAGAATTTGACCCCTTCCATGCCATGCATGTGCAGATCACCGAACAGTGATGATTTCCAGCCGCCGAAAGAGAAAAACGCCATAGGCACCGGGATAGGTACATTGATGCCGACCATACCCACTTCAATCTCATTTTGAAAACGACGCGCGTCAGTGCCTGAAGCGGTAAAAATCGCCGTGCCGTTGGCGTAAGCATTGCTGTTGACAAGCGTTATCGCCGCCTCAAGAGTGGCGACACGCAGCACGGCCAGCACGGGTCCGAAAATCTCCTCACGGTAGATCGTCATGTCAGGCGTCACATCATCAAACAGGGTAGGCCCTACGAAATAGCCGCCTTCGTAGCCGCTCACCTTGATGCCGCGTCCATCTGTCACTCGCGTCGCGCCTTGTGCGACGCCACTGTCGATATAAGCCATAATTTTATCGCGATGCAAAGCGGAAATGACCGGCCCCATATCAACGCCTTTTTGATCCCCCGCACCCACCACCAACTTTTCGGCAGCAGCCTTCAGGCGAGCTACCAGCCCATCGGCAATATCGCCTACCGCAACCACCACGGAAATTGCCATGCAACGCTCACCGGCGGAACCGTAGGCTGCGCCCATAATGGCATCAGCGGTGAAGTCCAGATCCGCATCGGGCATCACTACCGCATGGTTCTTTGCGCCGCCCAACGCCTGCACGCGTTTGCCGTAACGGGCGGCCGTCTGGTAAATGTATTGTGCTACCGGCGTTGAACCTACGAATGAAATCGTCCGCACCAAAGGATGTGCCAGCAAGGCATCCACCGCCGCCTTGTCGCCCGGCACGACATTGAAAACCCCGTCAGGCAAACCGGCTTCCTTGAATAATTCGGCCATGCGCAGACTGCATGAAGGCACTTTTTCCGACGGCTTCAAGATAAAGGTATTCCCGCAGGCAATCGCAACAGGGAACATCCACATCGGCACCATCGCCGGAAAATTAAACGGCGTAATGCCCGCGCATACGCCTATCGCTTGCAACATCGAGTGACAATCCACACCGCGTCCGACATTTTCGGCATGTTCGCCTTTGAGCAAGTGCGGGATTCCTGAGGCGAACTCCACGACTTCGATGCCGCGCTGCACGGATCCTGCGGCATCTTCCAAGGTCTTGCCGTGTTCCTCAGAGGCTAACTGCGCCAGTTCCGCACGATGCAACTCAAGCAGTTCACGAAAACGGCTGATAATTCGACTGCGGCGCAGCGCCGTGGTATCTCGCCACCCGGGAAAGGCGGCACTTGCTGCGGCAACGGCAAGTTCAATATCCGTGCTGTCGGCCAGCGGAACCTGGCGTATGACGCAGCCTGTAGCCGGATTAATCACCTCAGCACTACGCGTACTGTGACTTTGTGTTCGCTGCCCGTTGATCCATAGCTTAATCATTCTGATTTCCTGATATTGATTATTGATAGAAGGCTTGCGGTAAACCTGCTAGTGCGCAGCCCCCAGATAGGCGGCACGCACGGCATCATCATTTCTTAGTTGCTCTGCCGGTCCATGTACCGAAATGCGACCATTTTCCAGCACGTAACCATAGTCGACAACTCCCAGTGCGGCAGCGGCAAACTGTTCCGGTGATGCCACTCGCTTTCAGTTCGCTGATGATGCGAAACACTTCCTTGACCAGCAGCGATGCCAGGCCCATCGAAGGTTCATCCGGCAACAGCACAAATCACATCTGCGGCAAAAGCGGCACAAGATACGCTAAGGGCTAAAGCACTAACGATAGATTTTATTTTGATGTTCATACTTTTCTCCCGATTTTAATATTAAAGTACTGCCAACGACTGAACTACCCGCTGCAACTCACACTACAATCGTCAAAAACTGCCGTTCCTGACAACTTTGTTCATTCAAAATCCATCACGCCTGCGGCGAGATACCGGCCAGTATGGCGTATACCGCCGCCAGCGCATGCGCATCACCGACATTGCCCGGAAAAATCACTACCGGCAAACCTGGAAAAGACGGGTGATCGACCGGGCAGCGCAGCACAGAACAACCCGGCAATATCTGGCCTAGCACCCTTGCTGTGCGCAGCAAAAGCCCCGAACTCAACACATCATTCGAGGTTATGCCGCCTTTGCTGATAAGGAAACCCAGGGTTTTTGGCAAGTTGCGCACCACATCCATCAAGAAGGCGGATACCCTGTCACCAAAGGCCAGCCGCGCGGCCTGATAAGCAAAGGCTTTTTCCACACGACTGGTGTAAACCACCAGCGTGAGTCCGGCTTCATGACTTTGCCGGCACTGCCGGATAATCTCTTCAAGCATGGCTGCGGATTCATTGGCCAGACGCTCTACATCCACCTCGATGGCAGCGATACCCGGCATTTTTAGCAACTGTTCGAGCTGCAAAGTGGTCTGTTTGACATGCGAGCCTGCAATGACAGCACCCGGCTTCGCACAGCGCACATAACGCGCCATGTCTTTTGCCGCCACCGGTTGCGCAGAAAGCCCTGCCAGTGAGGTCAGCAGGCTTGCCGCACTGCGAAACATAAAACGCTTTCCCAGCTTCGCTGCCTGTTGCAACTGTACGGCAAAATGATCCAGATCGCCTTGACCTACCGCATCCACCACGCAGCAGGCATTGTCTTGCAGCTGCATCAGGCGGGGCAGACTATCGCCTCGCACATCGCTCAACACAAAACGTTCCACCTGCGCTGCACGGATTTTTCCGGCTGTTTTCTCTTCAACATAATCAGGTAAGTAGCTGTGACTGTAGCCAAAAACGGAATCTTTTGCAAACTCAGTCTCATGCACCTGCGTATCCTTGCCATTCACTTTCAGGTAATGCACGCTGTCACGGGTACTGCGACCGCCTTCAAAAAAAGCGGGCACCAGAAAGTGTGCATCAAACGGCCCTAATTCTGCTGCGATCACATCCGTTTCGACCGGATAATGTCCGCGCAACGTCGAATCTGACCGACTGACCAGAATGGGATTGATGTTGCGACCGATTTTCTTTAGCTCAGTCAGGGCAATTTTAAGATTTTGGCACACTTCCCGTGTCAGCTCAGCTGCCGCCTTTGCCGCCATGCCACGCGTATTGGTCAACACAAAGAACAGCGGCGCATCGTCCAGCATGGCCTGCTGCAAAGTTGCCACATCCCAGACGGTACAAAGCAGACAGCTGTGCACCGTCTGCGATCCGGTAGGATCATCATCAAGAACGATAATCTTGCTATCCATCAGCCTGCCAGTACCTGGGCGCGCAGCGCCATCGCCTCACCTGTCAGGCCGTTAAAGGCCATCAGTTCTGCGGGGCTGGCGGTCGTCTCGCCGCGCTTCCAGGCAACCGTATCACGCCGTAGCGCACGGGTGCGCAACAGCACGGGTTCGAGCACGGCACTAGGCCCCCCGCTCACGGCCAGCAACACCGCAGCGTCAAACAGCGCGTCAAAATGGACATCACTCATAAACTCGCCATCCGGCTCCGAGACGGTATCCCAGGCAATGTCGGTCGGGCGATACAGACGGCGCGGATTCAAGATGGCAACGATACGTACCCGGTAGCCTTGAGCTTCCAGCAGATCCTTCGCTTCAAACACCGGGATGAACACCATATCGCCTGTCACCGCAAATACCACCGTTTTGCCGCCGCAGTTGCTCTCATAGATGCAGGCCGCGCCCGCTTCTATGGCGTGACGCGCATCCTTTATGCTCATGTATACCGGCAGCGGGCTCTTGGACGCGATAATCACCATGCACTTGTTGAAGCTGTTGGCTGCATACTCATAAGCTACCTGTATCGCATTCGCATCGCAGGGAAACAAAGCATAGGTGTTGCCGTTGCGCATCTGTGCGGCAAAATAATTCTCAATCTCCGGACGCTGATGAGTCCAGCCGTTGCGCCCCTGCTCCAGCGCCCCCGCTGTAAACATGGCGACCACGGAAGGCGTCTTGCGACGCAATTCGGCCATCGCCTGCGCGACCGTTTGCACTATCGGCCAGCCGTTAATAGCAAAACTCTCATAGGATAGCCATATCGAGCGCGAACCGAATAAACACAGCGCGGCAGTCAACCCGGCGCAGGCATCTTCATTGAGCGGTTCATAAACCTGACCTTCCGGTGCCTGGTTATACAAAGGGTCAACAGTCGGATGACGGATCTTCAGCGCATCGTTGATGTTTTTCATTGCCGAGGCTTCGTTGCCGTCGGCATTGGTCACTACGAAACGCTTATCCTCGATGCCTGCGAAAGCCACCAGCGCGCCCAGTGCGGTAGCCGGCACTGCTTTTTCATCCCCGGCAAATTCATGCAGCGGCATTTTCCCCAAAGAGGCTAATGCCAGCACCTGTTCGGTCACGGCTGTTTTCGCAGCAGGGCCACCACCGGCACGCACAAAATTCTCGCGCACGATAATCCATGCTTCGAGGTTTAACGCGCGACGCTGCAAGGCATCTATCATATGCGGCTTATCTAGCGTATCAGCAGGATACAGATTGTGCGACTTGGCGCCTACCGTATGTACCCCCGCCCCTTTCATCTGTTTGATGATGAACGCCGTCAAGCGACCGCCCAGCGCTGATTTGGCGGCTTTATCCAATCCTGCCAGCACGGCACCGGCAAACGCCAGTCGTTGCTTGAGTGAAAAAAATGAGCTGTCCGCATACTCGCCTGTCTGGTTGCTGTCGTCAAAATCCTTCGCATTGACCAGCACCACCTCCTTGAAACCATGCCCCTTCCAGTAGGCAATCATTTCCTCATTGGAGAAACGCGACACCATGGAATGATGTTCCTGACTGTAACCATTCCAGATCAGGGTGGGGAGAAAATTGGTTGCCCCGGGATAAGCCGTATTGAAATGCATCATCGAATTGAGTACATACGGCTCCCCCATACCGCCATCGCCGATAGTGACAGGAAATAGCGTGCCTGGATGCAGCAGCGCACCTGCCATGGCGAAGTGCTGCCCCTGCCCTAGCGGACCTGCCGGTGCCAAAAGCCCCGGAATCGCGCCGGACAGATGACCTAACAGGCCGTGTTTTTCGCGAAAGCGCGCCATCAAATCGGTGACTGTCCTGATGCCTATGGCTTCGAGCGAGGTATCCAGGAACATCGCGCTGTAAAAACCGGGCGCATGATGCCCGACTTCGGTGACGATATTGGTGTGACCCAGCATCACCAGCGCAGCATAGGCCTCCGCGCTGCTGGCAAAACCGCCCGGATGACCGGAAGCTTTTGCAGCGCAAGTTTGCAACGTCAGATAGCGCAAGGCATCAGCCATCAAGAGCGTCTGATATGCCGCGTCAGGACAGGCAGCATTGCTAATCGCAGACTGCCCTTCCCTGATGACCGCAGATTTGGCGTGTTCGGAAAAGCCCTCCCATGCTGTGCCTATATGTTGAATACCTGCACAAAATTCCGCGCTCATGGTCATGCGGCTCACCCCCGGTAAAAATTGATTACGCCAACGTCAGGCGCAAGAAAAAAATTGCATTGGCATAATAATACGGCCTGTTGTATTATTCCGCAATACATAATCGTTTTCACAATGCGAAAAATGGAAAAACCAACGAATTCTATTCAAGTGATTGAGCGGCTTGCCGGACTGCTCGATGTCATTGCCGCGCAGGATGAGCCTGCCAGCTTAAAACTGCTGTCAGCCGAAACCGGTTTACATCCCTCTACCGCTTTTCGCATTCTCGCCTCCCTTGCTGAACAAGGCTTTGTCGAACGCACCAGCCGGGGCAACTACCAGCTTGGCATCAAACTCATGCAACTGGGCAGCAGGGTCAGCGTGGGCGTCGATGTCAGAAAAATAGCCTTGCCACTGATGGAAAAACTGCGCGACGAACTCGACGAAACCGTCAATCTGACCGTACGTGAGGGCGACGAAGTCGTCTATATTGAACGCACGCTCGCCAGACGCATGATAAGAGTGGAACAGGTAATCGGCAGCCGCGCACCGTTGCATGTCACGGCGGTAGGCAAACTGATGCTGGGTGATCAGGGGGACGCAGCTTGCCGCAGCTATGCCCAGCGCAGCAAACTGCCCGCTTACACAGTCAACACGCACACCACCATCACAGCGTTGCTGCAAGACTGTCTTGCCGCAACAAGTTGCAGCTACGCCCGGGACAATGAAGAGGCTGAGCTGGGTGTGGGATGTATCGGCACCTTGATACGCGACGCCAGCGGCCAGGTCGTTGCCGGTTTATCCGTATCCGCGCCGATAGAGCGGCGGCGCGATGAATGGATCGCGCATGTGATGGAAGTCGGCAGGCAAATATCGCAGCTGTTGGGCTACAACGCCGGATAATTCATCTGCACATCAGAGCCTGCTTGACAGCGCAAGACTCAGGCAACAGTATGGCTTTGGCAAAATGACCCAATTTGATCACATGCTGCATGAGCCCGATATGGTATCACCACGCAGCGACACTGCCATCGCTGCGCGGATCTTCGCCACCCTCGATCCAGCCCTCAGGATGACGTACCAGCGCACCGGCGTGTCCCATGCACTGAGCGAAATCCGCCACCACTTCCACAGGATGCCCCAGTTTGCGCAGTGCCTCCACTACCGAAGCCGGATAACGCGATTCCAGTTTCAGCGTGGTACTGGGTTCCGCCCAGGTACGGCCCAACAGCCAGCGGGGTGCCGCGACGGCAGAGCGTATATTATGAGCACCCCATACATAGCGGGAAAATACCGCAGCCTGTGTCTGAGGCTGGCCTTCGCCGCCCATGGTGCCATAGATCAACAGGCGTTCGTCGTCCAGCTTGGCCATGGCAGGATTAAGCGTATGAAAAGGTTTGCGCCCCGCTTCCAGGCTGCGTAGCTGTCCCGGGCGAAGATCAAACGAGCAGCCCCGGTTCTGCCAGCAGATACCGCTACCCGGCAGTACCACACCGCTGCCGAATTCAAAGTAGATACTCTGAATCATGCTCACCGCACGACCCGCCGCATCCACCACACCTAGCCAGGTGGTATCGCCATCGGAGACAGGCGCAGGCCACGGACTGGCATATTCCAGTGGCACACCTGACGCCAGGGCATCCAGCATTTTTCCGTTCAACAGCACTGACGGGTCAAGCTGCATCTGAGCCGGATCGGTGACATACTTATCACGCACTAAAAAAGCCTGTTTGCTGGCTTCCACCAGTGCGTGTATTCCCTTCGCGTTATCCGGATTCCAGCCGCTCTGACGAATACGGTCGTAGATACCGAGAATCAGCAGCGAGGCTAAGCCCTGAGTAGGCGGTGCCATGTTATACAGTGTGGCGTTAGAGATGCGCAATTGCAGCGGCGGTTTGAGTTGCGCCTGATGGCATGCCAGATCATCAGCCGTGACAGGGCTGCCAATGACGGCCAGATCAGCACCGATCAGAGCGGCTAACTCCCCCCGGTAAAAATCATCCGCGCCAGCCCGGGCCAACTGTTCCAGGGTCGCTGCCAGTGCCGGAAAGCGGTGGCGCTGACCATAGCCCGGCACCTGCCCCTGATTAAGGAAGGTATCGGCAAAGCCGGGTTGAGCGATGAGTTCAGGCAATTTGTCGCGGGTGTTCTCCTGCTGGCTAAGACTGACAGGATAACCTTCTCTGGCATAATGAATCGCGCAATCGAGCAGGCGCGCGAAGGGCAGGCGACCACCCCAACGGGTACGGCTGTATTCATAGGCGACTCCCCAGCCTGAAACCGTGCCGGCAACCGTATTCGCTGCCAGCGGGCCGCGCCACGGAATACGATGGGAGTCACCGTAAATTGCCCGGGTGACGCCGGCGCCTGCTGCACCACAGGCATCAATTGATTGCATGGCCTGCCCGGGCGCGTTCAGCAGCCAGAAGCCATCCCCTCCGATGCCGGTCATATGCGGATAAACAACTGCCAGCGTGGCGGCTGCCGCAATGGCAGCTTCAATGGCATTTCCCCCCTCGCGCAAAATTTCAAGACCGGCCTGGGAGGCCAGAGAATGAGGGGCAACAACAGCACCCCGGCAACCCAGAACAGGATTCATGGTGTCAGTAATTTTTCAGCGGAAACAAGACTAACTGGCGCAAACCTCGGCAAAAAAGCGTCATTAACTTTCATTGATTCGAAAAAAACCTCTTCAGGTCGCGTCCAGATTGTGCCATCGGAAGATTTATAGACGATCATGCTGACCGTCGGGTCAGTCTCGAGTTTCGCTACACAGACGATCTCATATATGCCGCCTTTATAATGCCGGTATTTCATTTTTTGATCCCTGTTCTGAATCGGCTTGCACTTCCTGTCCCGCATGGCCTGCTGTCGCTACAAGGGCCGCAGATGCAGCATGATGCCATTCGGCACCACTGCGATACTTTCAACATCAACCTTAATACCAAGAATAGCCAGTTCATCCGGCTTAAAACGATAAACAGGATGATTAACTGCATACTTATTCAGCAGCCGATTGATTTCCTGACGCAGCATTCCGGCAAGCTGATTACCCTGTTTCAAATGAAGCGAGTCCAGGCTGACTCCCTGCAAAAAGACCGCGCGTTGCTTGGGATCATATTGAAGCAAACTGCTACTGGTAAAATTTCCCTCAATGTCCAGCAAGGTGGCATGAGCCAGGAAATGGCCATTAACACCGACACGATTCATTGCTGGGTTCAGGGTCAACACGGGTTCGTCGATGGTGATTTTAAGCAGCCCCCCCGCCTTTTCCCAGTGAAACGGGAATTGCTGCTGCAAAGTAGTGGTCAGTTTTTCTGTCGAAATCACGTGTTCCCTGGGAATGATGGCAGCACAACACGTCAATGCAAACATGAAGGCTGCAACGAGCAGTTTTTGAAAGCACTTATTCATGCGCCGATACACTGATGCGGACATCACCTAACGTCACCACTGATCCTGCGCGTATTTTAGCTGTCTTGCGCAACTCAACCTGCCCGTCGACTGAAACCACCCCTTCTGCCACCATGGCTTTGCCTGCACCGCCGCTGTCGCATAAGCCCGCCATTTTGAGTAGCTGATTGAGTTCGACATACTCGCCGTTTAACTGGAATTCGATTTCTTGCATGGAATTTAGCCGTCCTGATTGAATTACATAAATGAAAACTGACTGGCACATTTAGCAGCGCCAAACATTACTCTGTGGCTTGAACTGCCATTGGCTGGCTTAATCTTTCTGCCCGGCAGATGCAGTTGAACTACGATTATACGCGGACCTTTCAATATCTGCCTTTCAATGCTGAACAACTCCGCAAACGAGCAAGTAATATTCATCCAAACCTGCCCCGCAATCACGATCGGCAAAGTAACTTCAAGTCGACTATCAACCCGGCATTGTCATTCACGGCATTTTTCCGGCCGTTAAATTCAATCAGGCTAATCTTTACGGGCTTCGAGATTTTTATTGATGAGATCACTCATGACTTCAGTTTGTTGCAGCAAGATGGCAGTCAGATCAAGACGTGTCTGTTCATCATAATGCTGTGTCAGCAACAATTCTGCGAAACCATAAATACTCGCCAGTGGTTCACGCAGCAACTCAGCAATATTCGACATTTTTTCAGCTGTTTTTAACTCGTCTTGCATGTTGTTCACATAGCGCAGATAGTGAACTGCGCGCAAAGTTCCTGTTGTCATTTTTACGCGATGTTGCGCAATCAGATTCGTGCGAATCAATTGGTAGTCAAAATCCGCCTCGCTCATACCCAGTAAAGCTTGTTCAGAAATGTTAGTGTATTGCTGAAAACTCGAATTAACCGCACTGACTTTGCCATCAACGTCGATGGCAACCATACCCCAGGGAGATTTGTCCCACAACTCAGCATCTATTATCGTATCGAACTGATTCATAATGCACTTCCCAACAGTGATATCTTCATATAAGTTGCCAGTGCCACTAGGCTGAAGGGTTTGACAAAATAGCTATTTGCGCCGAGGGAAAGGCCAAACTCCTGATCTGACTCCTGACCACATGCGCTGACGATAACGACGTGAATATATGACAGAATCGGGTCTTGTTTGATGCGTTCACACAGTTGATAACCATTCAATAAACCCGGCATCATGACATCCAGTATCATCCCGTCGGGCGGGGATCGTTTTATGATTTCGTAAGCGGCATCCGCATTAGCGGCTTCTTCGAGTTCGAATCTATCATCATTGAGGGCTAGTCGTATCATCTTGCGGATAATGGGTTGATCATCGACGATCAGAATTTTTTTCATTTAGTCGCTCCACACGGATAAGAATCACACATTACGAAAGGTCTTTAAATTGTTCAGCAATTTTCTTGAATTCCATATGCAGGGCGAGGAAGGCATCGGTGATATCCGGATCAAAATGTAAGCCGCGACCTTCCGTGATTATCCGGCATGCTTCCTCGTGTGTAAACGGCCTTTTGTAAGGTCTTGCGCTGATCAGGGCATCATACACATCAGCCAGGGCCATTAATCGTGCTGCAACGGGTATCTGATCACCGCGCAATCCCTTCGGGTAGCCACTGCCATCCCATTTTTCATGGTGACTTCCTGTAATTTCTTTGGCAAAGGTTAAAAACGGGGCACTGCGGCCAACTTGCTGCTCAGCATGTTCTAATGCATCATGACCAAGCGTGGTATGTGACTTCATGACAGTCATTTCCTCTGCTGTCAGACGTCCGGCTTTAAGCAGGATGCTGTCGGGAATGCCAACTTTGCCAATATCATGTAACGCGGCAGATTTGTAAATAAGTTCGATGTTTTTATGCGTCAGATGCCGCGAGAAACGCGGATGTCGCTGCAAATATTCGGCCAGCACCAGAATGTAGTGCTTGGTTCTGTGCAGGTGATTAGCCGTTTCATTATCACGAGTCTCGACTATGGATGCCATTGCCATGATCGTTATATCCTGAATAAATTTTAACTCGTTAGTGCGTTTGGTCACCTCACCGACCAGAAAATTATTTTTATTTTTAAGGTCGCAGGGAGCCTGTTTTATGGTTAGATGCGTTTTAACTCTGGCCCGCAGGAGGGCTTCGCAAACCGGTTTGCTGATATAGTCGACGGCACCCAGCTCCAGGCCTGATCTTTCGTCACAAGCAGCGCGTACATTGGCCAAAAATATCACCGGAATATCACGGGTAAGCGGATTAGCTTTAAGCCTTCTGCAAACTTCATATCCGTCAACCCCAGGCATCATGACATCGAGCAGGATGATATCAGGCACAGGTTCTGCCGCTGCAAGAAACAATCCTTCCTCACCATCATTTGCCACCTTGAGATGGTAGTTGGCTTCGAGCAGTGTGTTAATGATACGCAAGACTTCCGGACTATCATCAATGACGAGTACCGTGTTTATTTTTTTATTCATTGATTTCAGTACCGTCATTATATTACCTTAATAAGCTAAAATTAGCTCCTGTTCGCTTCAACAGCATGCTTGCTGAACAATATGGTTTTGCTGTTATGGTGCTGCACCGGCTAATGCAGCCAGCTCTGTAAAAACAGGAATCCACAAGGTGACCGTGGTGCCTATTCCTATCCCGCTCTTAATTTTAATACTGCCGTGGTGCAATTCAATGATTTCCTTAACGATACACATGCCAAGACCTGTTCCGGAAATCTGCCCTGAACTATCGGCACGATAAAAACGTTCAAAAACGCGCTCTTGTTGCCCGGGAGTCATGCCAATTCCCTGATCCCTTATACGAATACCAACCTGCGGTTCATTGTCGATATCAGTTTGCCGGACAAAATCAATGTTTATGTCACCGCCATCGGGTGAATATTTATAGGCATTGGATAACAGATTGAACAGCGCCTGAGTCAATTTAGAACGATCTGCGCGCACCCAGATCGGATCGTTTGTTGCCTGGTAGACGGGACAGGCCCGATTAAAAGGCAGGTGATAGCCTTTAACAATATCGACCAGTAAGTCACCGAGATTGATGCGGGTAATATTGAAATCCTTGCCGCCACGAGCCTCAATACGCGCCAGATCGAGCAGTTCGTTGAGAATGGATGTCATCAGCTTGGACTGGTCAAAAATAATATTCAGAAATTCGCATCGCTCCTCATCGCTGACGTCTAAGGTCAACAACATTTCTGAAAAACCATAGATACTTGCCATCGGCGTGCGCAGTTCATGTGCTGCCGTGGCCAGAAACTCGCTCTTCATACGATCGACTTCTGATTCATGTGTAATATCGCGGAAATACAGAATCTGTGAAACATTACCTGTTTTTGCTTCCCTCAGGCCGACACTCAGAACACGCGTTCCCGGGCCGGCCAGCACTATCGTCTCTTGATATAACTCATCCAAGGAAATAGAGCGTCTTTCGGCAGGTTTTTCCTGCATCGCGCGTAATCTTGTAAAACATAACAAACTCGACTCAGGGAGACAGATACTTGACAAATATATGGCAAAAGTGTCTTCATGGAGGCCGATAATCTCTTCATGAACGAGTCCGGTTAAACGCATAAAAGCGGGACTGAGATATTCGACGCAATGCTTATTATCAAAGGCGACAAAACCATCGGGGCTTAATTCAAAAATTGCCAGAAACTGATCAGATTGCTCTTTCAGTAGTTCACATACTTTTTCGGTATTGTTGCGCGCTTCATTTAACTCACTCGTACGCTGATTAACCACATTCTCAATACGAACGCTACGCGCTGACGCCAGCAACATGGATATGCCCAATACGCCCATAAAACCTAACGCGCCGACATTAATGCTCCAGCTTTGCCAAAAGCGATGTGACTTATTGAAGGCCGCTGTTGGTGAAGTTTGCAATAAATAAGTACGCTGCCCCATATTGATGGTGTATTCGAATGCATTTGACGTGTCTGGTTCGAAATTGCCATTCCTGGCGATAACGATTTGTGATTCCGCGTCGATCAGGCGAAACATCACCTGGTCATTAGAATCTTTAATCACCCTGTTCATGAAGTCTTCCATGCGCAGCACAGTCAGGGTCAAACCGGGAGCATTAGCCCCTTCACTCACCCAATGTACCAGCAACACGCCTTGTTGAGAACCTCTTTCCTGTACAAGCTTGACGGGTGCTGAGGCAACGGATCCATCGGATATCCTGGATAATTCGATACTGGCGTTGCGTACCGGGCTCGATGCAAGATCAAACCCCAAGGCAGCCTGGTTATCTTTCAATGGCTGGATAAAAGTAACCGGAACATACGCTGCTCGCGTGTTTGCGTAATGCATGCTTCCGTCAATATTTCGCTCAGAGATACCGAAGTGCGGATATGATATGCGTTGCTCATATTCGAAGCTGCTTCGCTCTTTATTGCTGATCAGCGGCGCCCATTCGACTGCCTGCATGGTAGAATCAAAGCGCTTCAGGGCAACTTCTGCCATGCGATTGAACTCGTCACTTGAGATATGATTAGGACCTGCCAATACCGTCGCCAGCTGATCAATAAATGCTTCTTGTTCAGAGAAACGAGTAATTATCAGATTACGCACTTGTTGCGAGTACATACTGAACTCACTTGATATTTTTTCCCTTTCCCATGAGTTTATTTCTCTCACCGTCAGCGTTACTAATATCAAGCCGCAGATCATCACGACATGAAAATCCTTTTGGCGAGAACGCCATAATTCACTCGGTTTTCCTATGAACAACAGGGTTAGTGGCGTAAAAATGATGATGCCCAGTGCATCGCCCAACCACCAGGTAAGCCAAACAAAACCAGCATTAACCTCAGGCCCGAATTTGAACTTTAACAACAACAAGATAGATAGTGAGGCGCTGATCAAACTAAGCAGGATTGCCGTTAGAATAAAGCGTATCGCCTCGCTGCCGCTTTTAAAAACCAATGGAAAAGAGACTGTCCTGCGCATAAATAATTCACCCGCCATGGCTTGAAGTGTTGAGCTTGCGGCAATGCCAATTGCGAGAATCAATCCTGCGATATTCCCCATGGGCATCGCATACCCCAAAATAAGATTAAGAATAAACGAACCCAGAAATATCCAGATCAGCATATTGCGGCCATATATCAAAACACAGGCCAGCGCAATGCCAGCAGGCGGGAACATCGCCGAGGCATAGCCGTAGCCCGCGCCAAAAATCAAACCAAGCTTACCTGAAAGAACATAAACGATAGCTACCAACATACCAATAGCTGTTTTTTGCATTTTCTCTGACATTGCCATGATTATTTGTACAACGCATCGATTTTAACTGCAGATGGGAGACGGTCATTCACAGCGATGCTGCTGACGAATAACAATTCAGGATTATTGTTTTCATGGACTTTGGTATTAGCGGGCATGTCAGTTCTTACTTATTCATGTTGATTAATATTTTGTTACTCGCAGCAGCAAACCAGGCTATATAACCTGAACTGCCAGCCTAGCTTTGATGATATTTTTGCGCCCAGAGCAATGCCACCACCGGCACCAGCCTTTGCGATACAAATTTCGAAATACGGCCAGCACTCATCGTAATTTATTACAATCTCAGTCTTCACCGTTGCAATAGGCTACGCAAAAAGCCCCCATTAAAGGCGGAATTGCCACCGGGACTTTTCATCAAAGTATCATATTTATTCACTAACACTCGCCAATATTATCTGTTTTCCAAAAATAGCCCGGCAAGCCTGACTCAGCGACCCAAGGCAAAATCTTTCATCACGTCAGACAGGGTCAATATATTTTTATAATTGATTACAATCATATTTATCTTATGTGCAGGCGTATTATCAAGAGATACCATCTTCAGATTTACTAACATAGCGATACTACACAGTTACTAAATTCAACCTTATCCAGATATTTTCGTACCTGCCGGGATTTATTTTTCTACAAAATCAGTGATACACGTGTCATTATATCGTAGTTAATCTGCACTAATATGAAAATATATGAATTATTGTTTCATATTTAATGAAACAATGTGGTATATTTTGCTTCAATCATCTTCAACAGCAGAAAAGGCTAAACGTGAAGCAACAAAACCTGACAACAAGAGCGTTTTTGACAACGCGAGAAGCTGCAAAAATGCTGTCTGTGTCGCTGCGCACCGCTCAACTTTGGTCTGAAAACGGCTTGCTGGAATTTTGGAAAACGCGAGGCGGTCACAGGCGTATTTCCAAGCAATCGGTAGTACGCTTGCTAACATCGGAGGGTGAAAAGCCGCAAGAGGCAATTCCGCTGCCACTCAAGGTCCTGGTTGTTGAAGACGATACAGTGCTGCGTCGCCTCTACGAGATCAATATTCGTCGCTGGCCGTTGACCGTCGAAATTGATACGGCAGTTGACGGATTTGAGGCTTTAATCCGTATAGGTCGCAATCCGCCGGACTTGCTGATCAGCGATCTGAATATGCCTGGCATGGATGGATTACGCATGCTCTATGCCCTGTGCAGCATGAAGGAATTTTCGGAAATGAAAATCGTGGCGGTGAGCGGACTGGATAAGGAGGAAATAAGCCGGCGCGGCGGCGTACCTGAAGGAATACCCGTTCTGCCCAAGCCCATACCGTTCGGCGAATTGCTGGAGATAGCCAAACAGATTGCGTCCTGTAAAGCGCAAAGCGGGGGTTAGATAAGCCCCCTGATAGCGACCATGTGTTGACGCCGTAACCCCGGAAAATCCGCCAGATTATCGCGGGAGCGGCTGTTTTTTAGCATTTTTGCCCCTCAAAGCAGACCAAAAATCTAAGCAAAACTTAAAATCTTGCTGACTTAAAATCAAGTTGATTAAAATTTACCCGTGATGCTAATAATGACTAAACTTTTCTTCAAAAATTCGAGTTCAACGTTGCCTGTTCAGAGCGACAATCGGAAGTGTCCTCAGTGTGATTCGACCTATCTGGATCGTATTAAACGTCGCGTGATAGACCGGATTATCGGTATTATCATCCCGCGTAAGCGTTATCACTGCGAATCATGCGGATGGAAAGGTAATCTGAGATAAGGATTTCTGCGTAAATGAGGTTACGCACTCGCCAAAAAACTTCGGGTTTGATTTTTTAATGCGATGTTCCTTGCCCCCCTTGTTTATCACACCTGTGCGCCGCCGAAGACAGGCAGCAAACAGCAGAGTCGTTGGGTGAAAACGCGTTGCCTTACATTGCGAGGCAACAGTTTCGGCGAAACAAATAACACGCAAGTTGGCTGAGCCAACACTGTATTGAGCAGTAGCGGATCGTGCGAGTTGCGCAGCCCCGCTATTTGACGTAGCGCATTTTCTCACTCTCCTCTAATAGCTCAATGTTGTGGCACAGTTCCTGTTTCAAATGTTCCGGCAGCCGCATCATCCACTCCAGCACCAAAAACAGGTCAATGATGCGCTGCTTATCCCACCCGCGCTGGTATAAAAGCTGAATTAGTTTCCATCTCGCCGTCTACACTGAATCCCTGCCTGCTGCACATAATTATTGGCTTGCTTGCCGGAATGGTTTTTTTGCGAACAAAATGAGGCGGTGGCGCAGAAGAATGACTTTCTGTAGCCGAGCAGTTATTTCCGGCAGAAATTTATAAATTTGTGACAAATCATGATTTGTCACTTCCATGTGCGACAATCAAATTCTCTAACGGGCATGGAAAAATAAGTGCAGAACACAGAGCAAGCTTATATAACTGATGCTACTGCGTCACATCAGTTATTCACCATAAAAATAACTTCGCCGGTGGCAGACCGGCAGCTGCTTACTTTGACGGAATTTTCGAGGTGTTCCCGCTTATATCCCCCAGTCAGGTGCGCACGCCGTAACCACGGTTGAGCAGATTCAAGGCATACCAGAAAAACACCACGTTAAAAGCGATTATTGCGATAAATGCCACGTTCAGATTGACATCTGACACACCCAGCAGACCATAACGAAAAGCATTCACCATGTACAGAATGGGATTGGCCATTGAAATATGCTGCCAAAACGGCGGCAACATCGTGACGGTATAAAATACCCCGCCCAGATAGGTCAGCGGGGTGAGGACAAAGGTGGGAATGACAGTAATATCATCGAAGCTGGTCGCATAAATGGCGTTAATCAGCCCGGCTAACGAGAACAAGGTGCTGGTTAACAACAGTACGGAAATGGCGATAAAGAGATTATGCAAGGGGATGACGGTAAAAAATAACGACACGAGCGTGACCGCACCGCCTACCGCAATGCCCCGCGCCAATCCTCCGCCGACAAAACCGATCATGATTAAATAGTTTGGCAATGGTGATACCAGCATTTCTTCAATATGGCGCTGGAATTTTGAACTGTAAAACGAGGCCACCACATTGCCATAAGAGTTAGTAATCACCGCCATCAGAATCAGGCCCGGCACAATGTAATCCATATAATGAAAGCCGTTTAAATCATGGATCTGACTACCGATCAATCGGCCGAAAATTACAAAATACAGGGCGGTGCTGATCATCGGCGGCAATATCGTCTGCACCCACAGGCGTGAAAAACGCAGCACCTCTTTCCATAAAATCGCTTTGATCGCAATCAGTTGCTCGCGGCCGTTCATGCGTCTTCTCCCTTGTTACCGATCAATCGAATAAACAATTCTTCCAGCCGGTTGGTCTTGTTGCGCAAACTGCCAATTTCAATATTTTGCAGCGCTAAGGCCATAAACAACTGTGTGATACTGCTATGGCCGGACACGACCACCTCCAGCGTGTGCTCATCCGGTAAACTGGTCGAAAAACCCGGCAATGCGGGTGCTTGTGCAAGCGGATGTAGCAGATCCAATACCAGAGTATGCGTATCCATGCGACTCAATAACTCGCGCATGCTGGTATTTTCCACGATGCGCCCGTTATTGATTATGGCGATATTGCGACACAGTTGTTCAGCCTCTTCCAGATAATGCGTGGTAAGAATAATCGTGGTGCCCGCCTCATTGATCTCGCGCAAAAAGTTCCACATCGAATGGCGTATCTCGATATCCACCCCGGCGGTAGGTTCATCCAGTATCAGCAGGCGCGGTTCATGCACCAGCGCACGGGCAATCATCAAACGCCGCTTCATTCCGCCTGACAAATTCCGCGCATGTTCCAGTCGTTTATCCCACAAGCCTAACTGATTCAAATACAGTTCGGCGCGCTCCAGCGCTAACGGTCTTGGAATGCCGTAGTAGCCCGCCTGACTTGCCAGTATCTCAATCACCGGTTCAAACTGATTGAAGTTATATTCCTGCGGCACCAGACCAATACTTGCCTTGGCCGCGGCGAGATCATGATCCAGATCGTGACCAAACACGGCTACTTTGCCGGCACTTTTGTTGACCAGCGACGAGATAATGCCGATGGTGGTGGATTTTCCCGCTCCGTTGGGGCCTAACAGCGCGAAAAAGTCACCCTGCTCTACTGTCAGGTCTATGCCTTGCAAGGCGATAACGCCATTTTGGTAGACTTTGCTGAGATTTTGAATGGATAAGGCGGTAGGCATAAAATCAGAATATTTTTTAAGAATGCCGATTGTAATGGTTTTGCGCGCAAGCTGCCGTATTCACCTTGTTTCATAAAGGATAAACAGCCTGAAAAGATAGCCTGAAAAGATAATTTATTGAGGCATCACGCCCGCCGCCTCAAGGTGCACGGTGTGCGTCGGGAAGGCCAGTTGCGCGCCATGCTGCTCGATGATTGCCGCAACGCTCAGCAACACATCCTGCTTGATTTCATGGTAACGAACCCACTCGGAAGTTCGGGTAAACGTGTAGATCATGACATCAAGCGAGGAGGCAGAAAAAGTGTCAAAGCTGACGATCAAGGTCTGGGTTGCATCGATTTCCGGATGACTTGTCAGCATAGCCTTAATCGCCGTAACAATCGCTGTAATCGCCCCGATGTCCTGATAACGAATGCCGACAGTCTCCTTGATGCGTCTATGCGTCATGCGAGAAGGATTTTCCACCACGATGGTGGTGAACAAGGCGTTCGGCACATAGATAGGATTTTTGTTGAAAGCCCGTATTCTTGTGTGACGCCAACTGATATATTCCACCGTGCCTTCGATTTGCTTATCCGGCGAGCGTATCCAGTCACCCACGCTAAAGGGTCTGTCCAGATAGATAGTGAGTCCGCCGAAAAAGTTGGCCAGCAAGTCTTTAGCGGCGAAACCCAGGGCGATACCGCCGATGCCGCCTGCCGTCAACACCCCGGAGATGCTGAAATCGAGCGTTTGCATCATCGCAAGACTGGTCAGGACAATTACTGTCAAACGGGCTAATTTGGATAAGGCATCAAACGTGGTGAGATCCACTTCCTCGCCATTTTTCAGGCGTAGCGCGATGACATTGCCGGTAAACCGGTAAATGAAGCGAATCATAAACCAGGCGAGGCAGGCGATAATCCCGACATTACGGACAGGACGGACAATATCGAATACAGCATACCCCTGGCTGGCGATGCCTAAAGCAAAGCTGATGCCAAGCAGAAAAATAAACAGGGGTAGCGGACGTTCTGCCGCCTGCACCAGGGCATCATTCCCGTGACTTAATCGAAGGCTTGCCTTTGCATGGAGGAGCAAATATCTGGCCACCAGATTGAGCAGCAAAGCGGCCAGCAACAATAGAAAAACCTGAACAAAGCGCGGCTGGAGCAACAACGATAAGTACGGATTAGCTGAGAATAGTTTCATGAGCTTAAGCTGCGGTTAAAATCTGTCCTAAAAAAAATCATCTGCGGCACGATGGCAGACTAATTTGTTTCGAGAACCACAAAGGCTACGATGGTGTTGCGTTCATCGCTGATCGACAAGTGATGGCCCGTAACACCTGACTGTGCCAGATAGTTGCGCAGCAGCGCATCAAATTGCAGCACCGGTTTACCCAGACCATCATGCGTCACGCTGATACGATGAAGACTTACCGGATGGCGCAAACCGCTGCCCGCCGCCTTGGCAAGGGCTTCCTTGGCAGCAAAGCGTTTGGCCAGAAAACGCGCCGGGTTAGCTTGAGAGTGAAATTCCACTAACTCTTGTTCAGATAACAGCCGCTCTGCCAGACGTTGCCCGTGCCGCTGCCACATCGCTTCAATGCGAGAAAATTCTACAATGTCGGTGCCGATACCGAAAATCATGCGTCATTCCCGCGAAGGCGGGAACCCGGCTATTAAAAGCCCCTTCATTTTGCGCACTGCCGCATCCAGACCGATGAACAGCGATTCGGCGATGATGGCATGACCGATGTTCAGTTCAACGATGTTCGGGATCGCCGCAATATCCTGCACATTGTGATAATGCAAGCCGTGCCCGGCATTGATCTGTAGTCCATTAGCATACCCGTAAGCTGCTGCAAAACGAATCCGCTCCAGTTGCAGATGACGAGCCGGTAGACTATCCGCATCGGCGTATTTACCGGTATGCAGTTCAATTACCGGCGCACCGGCACGCAGCGCGGCGTCAATCTGTTTTTCCTCCGGGTCGATAAACAGCGATACGCGTATGCCGGCATCCGCGCAGCGCTCACAAGCTGATTTGACTGCATCAAAATAACGCAGCACATCCAGTCCGCCTTCGGTGGTCAACTCCTCGCGACGTTCCGGCACCAGACACAAATCATGCGGTTTAAGCAACAGCGCATTACTGATCATCTCACCGGTCACAGCACATTCCAGATTCATGCGGGTTTGCAACATGCCGCGCAGCACGATGACATCCGCATCCTGAATGTGGCGACGATCTTCACGCAAGTGCAAGGTAATCGCATCAGCGCCTGCTTCTTCGCAAATCAATGCCGCACGTACCAGATTCGGATAGCGCGCACCGCGTGCCTGCCGCAAGGTGGCGACATGGTCGATATTTAATCCCAGTTTAATCATAATTTTTGCAGATCCTTAATTAATTCGCGCGTATGCAGCGTTTTTCCACCCAGATGGTGATTAAGCAACATGCGCATTAGTTGTTTACTCTGTTGTGCAACAACGGGATCACGATAATCATCAGCGGCCATCGCAAGTAAGGTCTTACCGGAAATTTTGAGGGCGCCCTGTGCTTCATCGGCCTCCGGCAACGGGCCACGCTCAACCAGATAGCGATAGTTTTTTTCTATCTGAACCGGCTCGTCACCTAAGGCTTCTGTTTCCAGCGCCAGCGCATAACCTAATTCCTGCAACAGATGCTTCTCAAAACAACGCAAAGTAGCGGCGTGATCCGTCTCATGCGCCAGTCGATAAAGGGTAGCCTGATAATAGTCAAATAACTGCTCATGCGCATCGTCTCGCGCCAGTAAATTAACCAGCAACTCATTCAGATAAAAGCCGCACATCAGCGCGGTTCCCTGCAGATAAGGCTGCCCGCCCTGCCAGTCCGCACTGTGCAAAGTACGCACCTCCCCCTTACCGAACCAGGACAGGCGCAGCGGTTGAAAACCCATCAGCACGCCGCGCAGTGCAGACCTCGGGCGCCTTGCTCCGCGCGCTACGATTGCCAGTCTGCCGTGCTCACGACTATACACATCGAGCAGCAAACTGGTTTCCCGAAACGGATGACTGTGCAATACAAACGCCAGTTCATCCTGCTGCCTGTTTTGCCGTGTCGTCATTTCAATCCATCAACGATCAACTGCAGTTATTCGTACCCCAGCGTTTGCAGCATGCGCGCATCATCCGCCCAACCGCTGCGCACCTTGATAAACACTTCCAGAAACACTTTTCCGTCGAACAGTTTTTCCATATCCAGACGCGCTTGCGTGGCAATTTCCTTGATTTTTTCGCCTTTTTTACCCAGCAACATGGCCTTGTGCGCTTCCTTGTCCACCAGTATCGCGGCACTGATGCGGCGCAATTTCTTATCCATTTCGAATTTTTCGATCACCACGCTCACCGAATAAGGCAACTCTTCTCCGGTAAAACGAAATACTTTTTCGCGCAATATTTCAGAAGCTAAAAATTTCTCGCTGCGATCAGTCACCTCATCAGGATCGTAAATCAGGCCACCCTCCGGCAAGAAACTACGCAAGGTATCGCGCAACTCTTCTATTTTTTTGCCAAATTTAGCACTTACCGGAACAATATCGGCATATTTAAAGTCTTTTGCAACGCGCTCGGCGAAATCAAACAATTGCCCCTTATCGGCGATTTCATCAATTTTATTGATCACCAGCAAAACAGGGCAATTATCCGGCAACAGCTTCATCACTTCCTGATCGCGCTCGTCATAGCGCATCGCTTCGATCACGTACATCACCACCTGTACATCGCGCAGACTACTAGTTACGACGCGATTCATACCGCGATTCAATGCGTTAAGATGCTTCATCTGAAAACCGGGGGTATCGACAAACACCAGTTGGGAATGGTCATCGCTGTAAATCCCGTTGATGCGGTGCCGCGTGGTTTGCGCCTTGCGCGAAGTAATACTGATTTTTTGCCCGATCAAATGATTAAGCAGCGTGGATTTCCCCACGTTTGGACGCCCGACAATGGCAATATAGCCGCTGCGGAATGTCTGATGCTCTACATTTTCAGGAGTTTCGTTAATGGTGTCAGCAACTTCAATATTTTCATCCGCTTCAGTCATTTTCTTTTCCAATTATTTTATAAGCCGCAAGCGCAGCCTGTTGTTCGGCATTACGGCGACTGGTACCAGCGCCGCTCGTGGTTATTTTGAGTGAAGGTATGGCGCATTTCACCTGAAACAGTTGCTCATGCGCCTCCCCTTTGGTATCTGTGACACTATAGTCAGGCAAGGCCAGACGTTGACCCTGCAGATATTCCTGCAGCAGCGTCTTAGCATCCTTACCCAACGTTTTCATATCCACTTTGGCAAGATAGGGTACGAACAGGTTCAATATAGCCTTCTCGGCAGCCAGATACCCCCCGTCGATGAAGATAGCCCCAAACAAGGCCTCAACCGCATCTGCCAGGATGGAAGGGCGGCGATGTCCACCGCTTTTCAGTTCACCCTCACCTAGCTTTAACTGACTACCGAGATTCAGTTGTTGTGCAAACATGACCAGCGTCGATTCCTTGACCAGATTTGAACGCAAGCGCGATAACTCGCCTTCAGACAGCTCAGGAAACTCACTATATAAATATCTGGCAATGACGCATCCCAAGACACTATCGCCTAGAAACTCCAGTCGCTCATAATGATCAGGTGCATAACTGCGATGGGTCAATGCGCGTTGCAACAACTGAGGCTGTGTAAATACATGCCCCAACTGCCTGCATAGCTCTGTGCTATTTGCTCGCACTATTAAAGTCAAGATACAGACTAACGTTGGCAATCAGTGGAATTTTAACGAAATAACTGACCGTTAAAACCGGCTTGTCAGTACTGGTATCGATCTCAATATCCTCTGCCCTGATTACAGTGATATTATCGATCGATGCCCGCCGGCTAAAGGAACTGCGAATGTTATTCAGCGAGGCTTTTTGCAGATCCGGATCATTAGCGATTGTTGTCAGCAGCTTGTTGATTTCTGAATTCTGAAGATAGGGCGGGATCAGTTTCATGAAAAACAAACTGACCAATACCAGAATAACCGCGCCAAACAATAAACCTGACAAACTCAAACCGCGTTGATGCCTGTACATGATGCCCCCTTTAAATCCAAATCCCGATACGTTTTAAATCAGAAAAGTTCATCCAGATATAAAACGCATGACCGACAATCTGATTATCCGGCACGAAACCCCAATAGCGACTGTCGCGACTATTATCGCGATTATCACCCATCATAAAATAACTTCCTGCAGGCACTTTACAACGCACTAACTCTTCAGTATAAGTGCAATTTTCATGCCCGGGGAATTCAGCGACCGAATTCAAATGCACGTTCGGCATGTTGGGATTAATGAGCAGATCGTGGCGACGTTTGCCAAGCATCTCACTGAATTGCTCGGTATGCACAAAGTTTAAGCCGCTTTCAACATAGTTATAATCCCCTTCTGAAGTCTGAACCTGATCTATGCCATTGATTGTCAGATGCTTGTTGCGGTATTCAATAACGTCCCCGGGCAAGCCCACCACGCGCTTGATGTAGTCTACCGAGGGATCTTCAGGATAATGGAACACCATAACATCACCGTGTTGCGGATTATTAAGCTGAATAATTTTCTGATTGATAATAGGCAGACGAAGACCATAGGTGAATTTATTCACCAGAATAAAATCTCCCACCTGTAGCGTCGGAATCATTGAGCCTGAGGGTATTTTGAATGGCTCAAACAGGAAAGAACGGATACAGAAGACAATCAGTATTACCGGGAAAAAACTTTTGGCATATTCAACCCACCATGGCTCGGCGACACCAGTTTCACGCTTTTCGGCCAGCGCAAAACGATCCAGCAACCAGATACTGCCCGACAACACCAGCAGTACAAACATAATTAATGCAAAATCCATTTCATTTCCTTAATTGCTACAAAAAAATACCAACCACAAATCAATTTCGGGGGAAAAAATTTTAGTCATCCACACGTAAAATCGCCAGGAAAGCTTCCTGTGGAATTTCCACATTACCCACCTGTTTCATCCGCTTCTTACCGGCTTTTTGCTTTTCCAGTAGTTTCTTCTTGCGCGAAATATCACCGCCATAACATTTGGCAAGCACGTTTTTGCGCATCGCCTTGACGTTCTCACGCGCGATAATATTCGAACCGATGGTTGCCTGTATTGCCACGTCATACATCTGACGCGGAATCAATTCGCGCATTTTGGCGGCCACTTCGCGACCGCGATACTGGCTGTTGGCACGATGCACGATAATTGCCAGCGCATCAACCTTCTCGCCGTTGATCATCATATCCACCTTGACCACATCCGCAGGACGATATTCCTTGAATTCATAGTCCATAGAGGCATAGCCACGCGAGACAGATTTGAGCTTGTCAAAGAAATCCATCACAATTTCAGCCATCGGCATCTCATAAATCAGTTTCACTTGTTTGCCATGGTAACTGATATTGATCTGTTGCCCGCGCTTATGCGTACAAAGGGTAATCACAGAACCGACGTATTCGTTCGGCATGTACAGATTCACCGTAACGACCGGTTCGCGTATTTGCTCGATTTTGGACGGATCCGGCATCTTGGAGGGATTATCCACGGTCAAAACCGTACCGTCGCGCAGCACAACCTCGTAAATAACGGTCGGCGCAGTGGTAATCAGGTCCATATCGAACTCGCGTTCTAGGCGCTCCTGCACGATTTCCATGTGCAGTAACCCCAGGAATCCGCAACGAAAACCGAAGCCCAACGCCTGAGACACTTCCGGCTCGTACTGCAACGCGGCATCGTTCAGTTTAAGCTTTTCCAGCGAGTCGCGCAGCGCCTCGTATTGATTCGATTCTACCGGAAACAAGCCGGAAAAAACCTGAGACTGAACTTCCTTGAAACCCGGCAAAGCCTCCTTAGCCGGTTTGGCCTGATGGGTGATAGTGTCCCCCACCCGTGCGGACTTTAATTCCTTAATACCTGCGATGACGAATCCCACCTGCCCGGCACTCAAGGAGTCACGCGGTTGGGATTTAGGTGTGAACACACCGACGTGTTCGGTCAGATGCTGCGCGCCAGTCGCCATGAAGAGAATTTTTTCCTTAGGCTTCAAGGTTCCGTTCATCACCCGCACCAGCATGATTACGCCGACATAGTTATCGAACCAGGAATCAACGATCAGCGCCTGCAGCGGTGCAGTTACATCGCCCTTCGGGGCGGGGACCTGCACGATCAACGCTTCCAGCACATCCTCAATACCCACACCGGTTTTGGCCGAGCAGCGCACTGCATCATGCGCGTCAATGCCGATCACTTCTTCAATTTCTTCGATGGCATTATCAGGATCCGCTGAAGGCAAGTCGATCTTGTTTAATACCGGCACCACTTCCACACCCAGATCCAGTGCCGTGTAGCAATTTGCCACGGTCTGCGCCTCCACGCCCTGAGAAGCATCCACCACCAGCAACGCCCCCTCGCAGGCGGACAGCGAGCGGGAAACCTCATAGGAGAAGTCCACATGACCCGGCGTGTCAATCAAATTCAGATTATAAATCTGGCCGTCGCGAGCTTTGTAGCTCAAGGCAGCTGTCTGTGCTTTGATGGTGATGCCGCGCTCGCGCTCGATGTCCATGGAGTCGAGAACTTGCGCATCCATTTCGCGATCGGACAAGCCACCACAGAGATGGATGATGCGATCAGCCAGCGTGGACTTGCCATGATCGATATGGGCGATAATAGAAAAATTACGGATTAGCTGCATGAAATTCCAATAGAAACCATACCCCTTACACCCGGGGTGAAAAGGCAGGTATTTTACAAAGGACCAATTCTAGCCGATTTAGGTAATATACGCAGTACTGTAATGAGATAGCTGAATTGCAAGCGACGAACATTCTAGGTAAATCCAGATCGTAGTTAGCTATTCTCGAATCAGCCGCGCAATAAATGGTTGATGATTTGACTTGTTCGAAAAAATCCGTTTGGCCAATAAAAATCCAATCAACAATCCTGATAACGCACCCAGTGTTGCATAGCCGTCCCGCTGTTCGCCGGCAATCCAGCCACCGCCCAGCACCGCACCGGCAAACATCAACGCAAGGGGCAGCAGATAAACCAGACTGATACCCCGTAACACAGTTCCTTCAACTATCGAGACAATCACTTCATCACCGACTTCGGCATTGACGTGATTCTCCACTTTGAATTGGCGCGGCTTGCTGCAAAACAACTGCCCCACCTTGCTTGAGCCACACCCCTTCCCCTCACAAACGGAGCACCCGCCAGCGCCGCTCGCCTCAACCAGGGTAAATTGGCTATCCTTCTGCACTACAATGGCACGTGTTTCCAGCATTATTTTTTACCATTAAAACGAATCGAATCGAGAACCTGCATCACCGCTTTCGGTGGTACTTCGCCCACGACGTTATACAGATGATTATCAACAACCTTGCGATAAAGATTAACTGCACCACGACTGGTCAAGGCTTCATTATCATCTTCATCCGCATCTGCCGTTTCAATAAACACGGAGATTGCACTTAGTCCATCGGAAAAAACCAGTTGGATCACAGGTGAATGTTTACCATGCATCGGGCGCAATATTTCCATGGCTTTAATGAATCCGCGCGGGAGTCCATCCACAACCCACCCGCTCTTTATTGCAGGAGCAGGCGGAATCTCAACCTGCTTGGTGCTGTCTGGCGTACTGTCTGCCAGCCAGGAATGATCCGCATCATTACCTAATTTCAATTCCGTAAAGGCATATTGCTCAGCGATTTGATTTTTTTCGTTAAGTACCGCAGATTTAAGCAACAGACCGGATATCACATCTACCCATATTTTGTAACTGTAGCGCAAATTATCGCGAGACTGATATAAAACAACCCGTGTATTATAGCCGGCGACTCGATCCATACCGAGCTCTTTAACCTGATAGTTCTGACGCAGTGATGCCAACGGGTCAGGCAACAGCAATGGAAACCGCCTATCACCATACAGATTGCCAACCGGAAATACTTTATTATTCCAATAGCACCAGGCTTGTCCGTGATGGCGAATTACCTCACGCTTCGGGCCATCCAGACTTTCCAGCTTTTCATATTCGCCATCTGGTTCAACAACGTGCGCTATACTCGACGTTTCAACATGATTGCCGTATTGAAATACGAACACACCGCTGTAATTGGTTTTATGGTCAGCGATATTGGCTGTTTTTAACCAATCCTGTCCGGATCCGCCATCAGCCGCGCAGACATTTGCTGCCAATAACAGGCAGCACAATCCCAAACTTACCCTCATTTTTCCTCCGGGCGATAGGAGGCTGTGTGAAAATAGGAAGCCCCGCCATTCATATCAGTTTGAGGTGAAATCTCCTGATGCGCCATCAGGTAATCGTTTGATTTATCCTGAATCTGCATGGCGCGAATATTCGAACTCTGCATCGCCAATTGCGGCGAGGATTCCGGACTGATCTGCAAGGACATCCAAGCCACGACACCGAATGCCAGCAACGTGGCCGCAGCTGACAGCGCATACGCCCTTGCCTTTTGCTTCAACCTGCGCGGCGCCAGCACTGTCGGTTCATTCTTCAAGCGCTCACGCACAAAATCACTGACATCGCGATGAATCGAGTCAGGTTGACGCAGCACATCTCCTATCAAATGGTAGATTGCCCAGTCATCAGGCGCCTCAGTATCACGTTTTAACTGATCAAACAGAACTTCCGCTTCATCTTCAAACAACTCGCCATCCATCAAAGCCGAAATTTCATGTTTCATCATTACCACCTGTTATTCTGACTGGTTTCCAACAACGGGCGCAATTGCTCTGCAATCGCTTCACGCGCCCTGAAAATTCTTGAACGTACCGTACCCACCGGGCAGTTCATCACACTGGCGATCTCTTCATAACTCAGCCCTTCAATTTCACGCAGGGTCAAGGCACTGCGCAAATCCTCCGGCAACTGCTGCAAAGCAACTTGCACAACACTGACAACCTGCTTGCTCATGAGTTCATTTTCCGGCGTACTAATTTCCTGTAAAAGTCCGGCGTCCTCAAAAGACTCGGATTCTTCTGCATCAAAAGGCGTACTGGTGGGGGCTCGACGTTTGTTCGCCAGCAGATAATTTTTGGCCGTATTGATGCCGATGCGATAAAGCCAGGTATAAAACGCACTATCTCCGCGAAATCCCGGCAAGGCCCGATAAGCTTTGATAAACGCTTCCTGCGTCACATCCTCAGCTTCGCCCGTGTCTCGCACGAAACGTGAAATGAGCCTGCCTAATTTACGCTGATACTTTGCAACCAGCAGATCGAAGGCGTGCTTATCCCCGCGCTGTACGCGTTCCACCAACTGCTGATCAACTTCCCGATCACCCATCCTGACAATTCCACCTTACCGCTTATGCGAAGACCCGCAGTATAACCGCTACACGCCATCTGCGTCAGCCAGCCTGCACACACCTGGCAATTCGAAATTTAAAAGCCATTATTAAGTGATGGGATGGACACCCACGTCCTAAAACGGCATCAATGCGCCAAAAAAGTAGTGGCCGTAATACCACCACGCAGAGAGCAGGAAGCATCCGTAATGAAGGCCGGCGGAATGCAAAGGCCTTACAGCTGAAAAGCCAGCCACAACAGCAAGCCTTCAGCAATTTCCTGCCAGATTGTTATCGGTTGTACATGATAAAGCACGGCGGACTTTATTCGACGTTCTATCCATAGCGAAAAACGTTGGACATCGATTTTCTCATAGAAGGCAATCATCATTTCATAATTCAGAAACAAACTGCGCTGATCCAGATTAGCGGTACCCACCAGGGCGACTTCATCGTCGATGACCACAGCCTTGGCATGAATCATGTCAGGCAAAAACCATACGCGGGCGCCTGCCAGGGTTAATTCACGCAAGGCACGGTGCCGGGCAAAATCCGCCAGACTGTGATTGGATTTCCCGGGTAACAGCAGATCTACCGCAATGCCTCTGCGAGCGGCGAGCGTAAGCGACATTAACAACGTGGCATCGGGTACAAAATAAGGGCTGACAGCCAGAATGGATTTTCGGGCATTGAAGAAGCTTGAGACCAGCAGCGTATACAGCGTATCGTCGATCTGATCAGGGCCGCTGACGATCAACTGAGCGGCAGCGGATTCCGGCTTTCCCTCCTGACTGTCGGGTAAGCGTTGCGTGCTGTATTTGCCTTCTGTTGCAAATATCCAGTCCTGATCAAACTGCTGCTGCGCCTGCTGCACAAGCTTGCCACGCAGATCAAAGCTAAGATCCACCCAGGGCAAACCCGCATTGCCTTCAAAATAATCTGCCGCCAGGTTCCTCCCCCCGCTCCACAACCATTCGCAATCGGTGATGACCATCTTGCGGTGATTGCGCAAGTTGCTACGTCCGCGCAAAGTCGAACGCACGGGCGGTATAAAAAAGACCACTTCGACACCCGCCCGCTTAAGCCTGGTAAAGTCGGTACGGGCACCAAGATACGCGCCCACGCCATCAATTAGCAACCTCACCTTGATGCCTGCCTGCGCCCTGCGCGTTAACAGCATTGCAATTTCTTCACCCGGCTTGTCTTGTGCGAAGATAAAAGTGCAAAAATCAATCGTACGGGTTGCCGCGTCGATCATACTGCGCAACACCTGCAATGCACCGTCGCCTTGTTCGTGTATCCTGAGCTGTTGATAAGAAACCACCGGCGGCATCGCCATCACGGCTGCGAGTTGCTGCATTCGGGAGATAAGCATGTCGGAATCAGCTCCCGGCAGCGGCAATTCACAGGGCTTCGCACGCTGGTTGCCTAACTTGCGACTACCGAATATCAGGTAAAGCGGCAGAACGACATAAGGCAACAAGATAAGTAAAACAACCCAGGCGATAGCAGCAGAGGGGTGCCGGCGCAGGTGCAGGGCATGCGAAGTAGCAACATAGATCGCCAGCCCTGTCATCACGCTCAGGAGATGCAGTGTCATCCAGTGACTAAACAAGGGTACGCTCACGAGATAGTTCAATCAGGCATATTTTACGCATCAGGAAATGGTTGTTATCAGAAGCGTGGCCCGGCTTTTCTTAGCGGCGATACAGCAAATATTATGTATGCAGCGCATCACCGCCAGTAAGCAGGTAGATCAGGACCGGCTACCGGACATCCGTGCATCATGGTACATTATTAGCCGGCAAAAAGCAGTCGCATAACCCTCAAACTTGTACGGCATACGGACAACGCAGCACTGATGAACAAAAGCCGGCTTTGCCATGCCTGCTGTTTTCAGCCCGTGATTTTGTTGCATCCCCGATAGCGATCCTGCACTTCGCGAATATAAATTGCACGCTGCGCGGCGCATAAGGGATAATAGGTCAAGCAGTTATCCATTTTGCATCCCTGCCACTCGCCCTCAAACATCGCCCCGCTATAGGGCAGGAAGCCCCCCAAAGGATGTCTAACGATCCTGACAAGCATACCGCTCCTGACGACACCCCCGATAACACCCCGGACAGGATACTTCGTGACATTTTCGGTTATCCGGAATTCCGGGGCAATCAGCAGAATGTCATTGAGCATGTAACAAACGGCGGCGATGCCCTGGTGCTGATGCCGACAGGCGGTGGAAAATCACTTTGCTACCAGATCCCGGCACTTTGTCGCAGCGGACTTGGCATCGTCATTTCACCATTGATAGCGCTTATGCAGGATCAGGTCGATGCCTTGAAACAACTGGGTGTTGCGGCTGCATTCATGAACTCCAGTCTGGATATCGACGCCGCACGCGAGGTGTCACGTCAAGTGCAGCGCGGTGAGTTAAAACTGCTGTATGTTGCGCCCGAGCGGCTGATGACTGAAAGTTTTCTTAATCTGCTGGAGCGCTTGCAGCAGACTAACGGGATCTCCCTGTTTGCCATAGACGAAGCGCATTGTGTCTCACAATGGGGCCATGATTTCCGTCCTGAATACCGCGCGTTGACCGTGTTACACGAACGATTTCCTGCCGTGCCGCGTATTGCACTCACCGCGACTGCCGATGCACCGACGCGGCGTGAAATTGTCGAGCGGCTTGCCCTGGAACAGGCACAACAATTTGTCTCCAGCTTTGACCGCCCCAATATTCGCTATCGCGTCACCTTGAAAGACAATGCGCGCCAGCAGCTACTGTCTTTCCTCGAAACCGAGCATGCCGACGATGCGGGTATCGTCTATTGCCTGTCCCGCAAAAAAGTTGATGATACAGCCGCCTGGCTGAAAGAACAGGGATGGGATGCTCTGCCCTATCACGCAGGCCTGGATGCCGCCCTGCGCAGCAAACACCAGAGCCGCTTTATTCAGGAAGAAGGCGTCATCATGGTTGCCACCGTCGCATTTGGTATGGGCATAGACAAGTCTAACGTGCGCTTCGTCGCTCATCTGGATTTACCCAAAAGTCTTGAAGCCTACTATCAGGAAACAGGCCGTGCCGGACGTGACGGCCTGCCCGCCAATGCCTGGATGGCTTACGGTCTGGGCGATGTGGTGTCAATGCGACAGATGCTGATGTCAGGCGAAGCACCGGAGGCTCGCCGCCGGGTTGAATTGCAAAAACTTGATGCACTACTGGGTTACTGCGAAGCGACTGAGTGCCGCCACCAAACCGTACTGCGCTACTTCGGTGAAGATCATCCCGGCAACTGTGCGCAATGTGACAATTGCCTGGAACCTGTTGATCGCTGGAATGCGACACAGGCAGCGCAGATGGCGCTGTCTTGTGTCTATCGCACCGGCCAGCGCTTCGGCGTCGGTCATTTGATTGATGTGCTGCTGGGCAAGACGACAGCCAAAATTGAACAATTCAACCACCAGCAACTGAGCACTTTCGGTATCGGGCAGGAGTTGGCACAGCAGCAATGGAGCAGCGTTTATCGTCAGCTTATCGCGGCCGGCATGCTGACCGTCGACATGGAAGCCTATGGCGGATTAAAACTCAATGAATCCTCGCGTCCGGTGCTAAAAGGACAACAGGAAGTGTGGATGCGGCGCGATGCAGCACCGAGCAAACGCAAAACCGGCAGTGCTGCGCGCGGTACGCGTAAACAGGAAGCCTTCGCCGCCGCCAACGAAGATCGTTTATGGCTGGCACTCAAAGCCAAACGTATGGAACTGGCACGCGAACAAGGTGTGCCGCCCTACGTGATTTTCCACGACAGTACCTTGCTGGAAATGATGGACAGACACCCCGGCAGTCTGGCTGAACTTGCCCGCATCAGTGGCGTAGGACAAGGCAAGCTTGCGCGTTACGGGGACGAGTTTTTGAAAGTGTTTGAAGAGAAGCTTTAAGAACAGACAGTCGATTGGTGCAGAATTTTTCACAATGCGGTTGCAATTTCACTGAAGCGGTTCAAGCCCGCCTGCCGATTTTCGATGGTTTCCAGCGCCAGCTCATCCGGTTCCGCTCGTTTATGCCACGCGCCCGGACTTTTGTCCTTAAGCCGGGAGCGATTCGGACTGGTTTTGTCGCGCAATAACGATTTTTGTCATCGAATGGCATATAAGCGCCGCGCCAATGCATCATTTTGCCGGACATTCGCTACTTGCATCCACCATTCGAGCGCCGCTCAATACCGGCTTCAGGAGATACATCCACTCCGGCGGCGGCTTCATGATCCTCAATAGACAGGCAGGATAAATCAGGCTGATCAGGCTGATACAGAAGCTCCGCCTGCCTGCCATGTTGAGATGGCGCAACAATGGTAGCCGGAACGGGCACGGGGATTTCAACTGGTACGGGCACGCTCATCGGTGCGATCATGAGAGCAGGCGAAGGGGCAACTTCCGCCGAGGCAAGCCCGATTGGCAACACGCATGCAAACGCGATGCAGGACAAGGCAGCAATTGTAAATTGCCGCAAAACGCCCTTCGTTATGCCATTAAACAGGAACATTTTTCTCTCGCAGCAAAGCGGTTTAAAAGATTGGACATAGCGTTACTCATTCGCCTAATGAGTGGATACCTTTGATTATCGGCTGTTAACCGTTTGCACTCGGTCAGACATTCTACACGCCAGTAACAGCTTGGCCGTAGAAATCAATTGTTGCACTTTCCCTATACTGCGGCGCACTTCCCGCCTCTTGCGTCATGCTTCCCCCGCCTTGCGGCGCACTTCTTGCCTCTTGCGTCATGCTTCCCCTGTCTTGCGGAGCACTTCCCGCGTCCTGAGGAGCACTTCCCGCGTCTTGCGTCATGCTTCCCCTGTCTTGCGGCGCACTTCTTGCCTCTTGCGTCATGCTTCCCGCGTCCTGCGGCGCACTTCCCGCGTCTTGCGTCATGCTTCCGTAAGCGTCCGACCGCCCCATATTGATTCTGTTAGCGAAAGCTAGGAGCATAGCGTCCACCTAATTTAAGTGGACACTATCATGAGCACTACGAATTCTGCGTCACGCCGACGCAC
>CAIWRI010000063.1 GCA_903915035.1 uncultured Nitrosomonadales bacterium
GATCCTGTCACCGTTTCGCCAAAAAGAGATCGTTCCGGTGAGTAACAAACAATACAAGGACGAATGCGGTTCCTGCCACTTTGCCTACCAGCCCGGGTTGTTGCCGACCCAATCATGGGAAAAGCTACTGACTGCAGAAGCGCTGAAAAAGCACTTTGGTGAAAACGCCGAGCTCGATCCTGACACACTGAAGGTGATCTATGATTACGCCATCGCCAACGCGGCAGACAAGTCTTACCATAAGCGTTCTCGCAAGATCGCGCTTGCCACGGAAAACATAGAGGCACCGCTGAGAATCACCGAGGTGCGCTACATCAAGCGCAAACATCACGAGATACCCGAGAAGATGATCAAGGGCAACAAAGATGTGAAGTCGTTGAGCTACTGCGATGCCTGCCACACTCAAGCCGGCAAAGGCGTGTACGATGAAGATACCGTAAAAATTCCCAATTATCCCAATTGGGATGATTGAGAGTGTCGCGAGTGATTAACATCGCACTTCCGTAGAAGTGGATTATGACGCTACGCACTAAAGCACATCTACTGCTCGCAATCATATTTTGCTTCCTGGGGGGGCTTGCATTTTTTTTCGCCTGGCAAAACTTCGAAAAAACTAAAATCGACAAACAGTCTCTGTTTCAGTGGACTGCCAGATGGATCGAAAGTGAGCAGCACCGTCACATTTCCCAGGCTCGCCAGCTATATTTTCTGGTAGTCAATAAAATTGCGACAGGATTGAACGAACACGATTGTCAGGATGGTGTTGTGGGTGAACACAGTCTGGATAATGAATTTGGACAATTTGCAGTTGCTAACCGAGATGGAAAAATTATCTGTAATTCCATTCCATGGTTAAAAACAGAAAATGTGGCAAGCAAGGATTATTTTAAGGAAGCCGCGAGTCTTGAGCATTTGGGAGTCATCGCCGAAGCTGACAAAAATCCCGATCTTTATGCCGCTGTTATGGCGCGCGCCTTGCGCGACAATAACGGCAATGTGCAAAAAGTGATTCTTGTGGCAATGGATTTCTCCTGGGTGAAGGAAGAAGTCGATATGGCCAATCTCCCTGCCAGCGGGCATTTATTGGTTGTTGATGCAAAAGGAACATTAATCGCCGGCACCCGGAATGTCACTAAATGGGTGGATAAAAATATTACCGTTATGCCCTACTACATACAGGCACTGAAAAATAACGATCAGATATTTGAAGGCGCCGGTTTCGACGGAAAGAATAGCATTATCACTTCCCATAAAATCATCACCGGTTCCGGCAATTTTATGCTGATCATCGATGCACCCATAGAAGCGCTAACGGCATTGGCCTACCGCGATCTAAAAATCACTTTGCTGATTATGCTGGTTGCGTATCTGCTGTCACTTTTTCTGGTTCAATACTGGGGCAACAAATATTTTCTGCGCAGACTGGTCGATATCGAAATTATTACGAGAAGACTGGCCAAAAATGATTTAACTGCCCGCATCAATTCAAGTGAAAGCGACGAACTTGGAAAATTGGCCCAATCCCTTGATGCAATGGCAGACGCGTTAGAGTCGAGCATCAGCAAACGCGAGCAGCTGGAAGAATCTTTGCGGGAAAAAGAACATCTAAGGCATCTGCGTGAACAACAGGAAATCATCCAGACGTCTCTTGACGGTGTTTTGGTTATGAACAGTGTTGATGGACAAATACTTGAAGTCAACGATATCTACTGCCGCATGACCGGTTTTACACACGATGAAATCTTGAATAAGAAAATGCAGGATCTGGATGCGCTGGAAAATATAGAACAAACCAGGGCCAGGCTCAAAAATATTCAAGAGATCGGTTACGATCGCTTTGAAACACGCCATCGGCGCAAAGACGGGCAGTCGATTGATTTTGAAGCAAGCGTAAC
>CAIWRI010000064.1 GCA_903915035.1 uncultured Nitrosomonadales bacterium
GCTTGCCAATGTCAATTTCCGCATTGATGCGGGCGACAAGGTTGCCATCATCGGCCCGAACGGCATCGGCAAAACCACACTGCTGCGCTGTCTGGTAGGCGATCTGACGCAGGATTACGGAATCATCAAATGGACTGACAAGGCCAAAGTCGGCTACTACGCACAGGACAGCACGTCCGAGTTTGCGCAAGACAGAATCATGACGGACTGGATGACCTACTGGCGGGGTCCGAATGACGACGACCAGACAGTGCGCGCCACTCTGGGCCGGTTGTTATTCTCGGGTGACGACGCCCACAAACCGGTCAGCGTACTGTCCGGCGGTGAAAAGGGTCGCCTGCTGTTCGGCAAGCTGATGCTGCAACGCAACAACGTGCTGCTGATGGATGAACCGACCAACCACATGGACATGGAATCCATCGAGTCCCTCAACACGGCGCTGCTTGAATACAAGGGAACCGTGGTGTTCGTCAGTCATGACCGCGAATTTGTCTCCTCCGTTGCCACACGCATCATCGAAATTTCTGCCAAGGGCGTCACCGACTATCACGGCACCTATGAAGAATATTTGCGCGATCAAGGTATGGCGAATTAATTCTGGGACTTTTCCTCACGCGGAGGCGCGAAGAAAAGCTCGATACTAAAAAAGAACCCAAAACCAGATTGCAAACCCTGATTGAAAATAATTTGGTTTTTGATATGGTTTTGAACTCCTCCGCGTTCTCCGTGCCTCCGCGTGAGATGTTTTTTTAGTTAAAGCCAGCTTATGACTATAATCGGCGTTTTTGACTCAGGTGTCGGCGGACTGTCGGTTTTGCAGCATATCCGTCGCAGCCTGCCTGATGCACGCCTGATCTACCTGGCTGACTCCGCCCATGTACCCTATGGTGACAAGTCGGCTCACTATATCGAGCAACGTGCCATCACCCTCACCCGATTTTTGATTGAACAAGGCGCGGACGCCATTGTTATCGCCTGCAATACCGCAACCGCTGCTGCAGCGACAAGTTTACGTCAGCACTTCAGTTGTCCCGTTATCGGTATGGAACCTGCCGTCAAACCCGCCGTACTCGCGACGAAAAGCGGCGTTGTCGGTGTATTGGCAACCATAGGCACGCTGGAGAGTGCGCGTTTTGCAGCGCTGCTTGAACGCTATGCGGGCGATGTCGATATTGTCACGCAGGGCTGCCCCGGCTTGGTCGAACAAGTAGAGGCGGGTGATCTGCACGGTATCAGGACACGTGATTTGATTGAACGTTACACGGCACCTTTGCTCTCCCGTGGTGCCGATACGCTGATTCTGGGCTGCACCCATTATCCTTTTCTCGCCTCGCTAATCCGCGACATCGTGGGAACCGGGGTTACAATTGTAGATACAGGTGAAGCGGTAGCACGCCAGTTGCAGCGGCGACTTTTAGATGAGGTCGGATTAAAATCCGACCTACAGCTCGACATTTGTAGGTCGGGCTTTAGCCCGGCGACCAATGACGAACTATTTTATACCAGCGGCGATGAAACTCAGGCATCAGACATTATGTCCACGTTATGGGGTAGCGTTGTCAATGCCCTTCAATTACCATGAAACAAATGAATCAGATTCAAGACCAATAATCAAACTCAAGGATATGAACCATGATAAAAATATTTTTCCGTACGCTGCGCCTGTTCTTAACGCCTTTTATGCTGTTATGGGCGAAGCTCGCGACGCCTAAAGGCATCATCCGTGCCGATCAACCGGCAACGGATCAGCAATGTGCGCAGTTGAAACTCTACCACTTTAAAACCTGCCCGTTTTGCATCAAGGTGCGCCACGAAATGGCAAGACTGTCTTTGCCTGTCGCGATGCTTGATGCGCAGCATGATCCTGTACATCGTGCCCACTTAGAGCAAGGCGGCGGAAAAATTCAGGCACCCTGTTTGCGGATAACCGATGCGAATGGCAAGGTTGAGTGGCTTTATGAATCCCGCGCAATCATCAGCTATCTGCAACAGCGCTTCAACGTGGCGGCATAAGGATAGGCCATGCATATTTCAAATCCCGCCGTGAGTTCCATTGAAAACGAAACGGATGTGATAGCCAGACTACTGAAACTGGACGGTGCTGAGGTACTGGAACTGGGCTGCGGAAAGGCGGAAAAGACTCGTTTCATCGCACAAGAAGCCGCCGCAATACTCGCGCTTGAAGTTGATGAAGCGCAACTGGCGCTGAATAAAACCGCTGTTCATAGCGAAAATATCCGTTTCGAACACGGCGCTGCCGAAAGAATTCCTGCCGCCAACGATAGCTTCGATCTGGTGTTGATGTTTAAATCACTACATCATGTGCCAGCGGAACAGATGGAGAGTGGCTTCTCGGAAATACACCGGGTTTTAAAACCAGGCGGTATGGCTTATATTTCCGAACCGGTATTTGCCGGTGAATTCAATGAAATTTTAAGGCTGTTTCATGACGAACAAATAGTTCGTGAAAAGGCATTTGCTGCGATAAAACGGGCTGTCGCATCCGGTCAGTTCACGCTCATTTCACAGACATTCTTTTCACAGCCCAGCCACTTTGAAAATTTTGATCAGCTGGAAAAACAGGTCATCCAGGTCACGCATACGAATCATCGCTTATCCTCAGCTTTGCTGGATGAGGTCAGAGCAGCCTTTAACAAACACATGACGCCGGAAGGTGCGCATTTTAAAACACCGATACGCGTTGATCTACTCCGGAAATCATCCTGAATCCTGATTGAAAGCATAACATGACCAGCCACTATACCCTGACCATTACCTGCCCCGATCGCGCGGGGATTATCGCCGCTGTGACCGGATTCATCGCACAATATGACGGCTTCATCGTCGAAGCCAGCTACCACACCGATGTGGCGGCGCAGCGCTTCTTCATGCGCCAGGAGATACGTGCCGATTCGCTCCCCTTCGAGGCAGATGAATTTAGCCGCCGCTTCGCACCCTTGGCAGTCGACTTCGCGATGAGCTGGCAATTGACCGATTCCGCCCGCAACAAACGCCTGGTAATTCTGGTAAGCAAACAGGATCATTGCCTGGACGATCTGCTGCACCGCTGGCGCACCAAGGAATTAAATGTCGACATTCCCTGCGTGATCTCCAACCATGAAGATTTGAGAAGCTTTGTCGAATGGCACGGCATTCCGTTCATCCATATCGATATGACGATAGACAAAACGGCTGCCTTTGAGCAAATTGCCGCACTGTTCGATGAATATCAGGGCGATACCATGGTACTGGCGCGTTTCATGCAGATTGTACCGCCCTTCCTTTGCCAGCGTTTTTCGGGACGCATCATCAACATACACCACAGCTTCCTGCCCTCCTTCATCGGCGCAAAGCCCTACCATCAGGCTCATCTGCGCGGCGTGAAACTGATAGGCGCGACCTGTCATTACGTTACCGACGAGCTGGATGCCGGTCCGATCATCGAACAGGATACCATGCGTATTGATCACGGTGACACGGTGGATGATCTGGTGCGCTACGGCCGCGACATCGAAAAGACAGTGTTATCGCGCGGTCTGCGTTATCACGTTGAAGACCGGGTACTGGTGTGCGGCAATAAAACGATCGTGTTCAAATAACCTGTCAGCCGTTCGCCAGCGGCACAGGATTTACCGGTCGCCGGCGCGATTGAGCGAGCTGGCTGGCTTCACGCTTTTCGACGCCTCTTAGCACCAGCAAAATGAAAGTACCGATAACCATTGCGCCGCCTGCCAGATACAATCCTGTTTCATAGTTACCTGAACGAAGGGCAAGTGAACCTGTGACAATGGGTGCCAGTATCTGGGCAGCGCCGTAGGAGAGTGTCATCTTGCCCATCATCTTGGCGGGGCGAGTCGGGTAGTAGCGGCCTGCCATGGTCAGCACCAGACTCACCAGCCCCATGACCGTGCCACCAAAGAGTATTGCCCCGGCAAACGCCGCAATCAAACTGCCGGACCAGACTGGCAGCATGATGCCTACAATCTGAAAGACGGAGGCGAGTATCAGCGCATTCAGCTTGCCTGTCCGGCGGGCAATCAAATCCCAGGCAATACAGGAAGGTGCCGCCGCCATGCCTATGACTAAAAAGATTAAGGCCCCGTTTCCGGAAAGTCCCGGCATATGGTCAATAATGGCGACGATAAAGGTCGCACTGACCACATAACCTATGCCTGCGCAGAAATAAGCCAGCATAAACAGGCGCATGAATAAGGTGCCGGGCGGCGCATCTTCCATCTTTTGTCCGCTTCGGGTCATCATGCTCCGGTCAGGCGAGGGCATCCAGCGCAATGCAGGAATCAGCAGCAAACAGCCTAGCAGCGTGAGCATCAACCACTGCTCGCTCCAGTTAAGCCAGTGCGTCATCAGGGACACCGCTCCTGCCGAAAAGGCAATGCCTAAACCGATGCCTGAGAAATGTATGCCTAACTCGCTGTGGTGATTATGACGTATCAGCCAGTTAAGTATGAGTCCGCTACCCAGCAGCAGGCCTGCGGCACTGCTCATTCCTGCGATATAACGGGACAATGCCCATACGGTAAAATCGCTGCTCAAGCCCATCATTGCAGTGCTGACAATCGCCAGTATCATGCCGATGCGGTAGAGGCGGTCTTTGAGCACGATGTCACTGATCAGCGTGGCAATGAGTGCCCCGCTCAAATAACCGGCATAATTGATCGCCGCCAGCCAGCCCGCTGCGGCGACGCCCAGTCCCGCCTGATGCTGCATCAAAGGCAACAACGGCGTATAGGAAAATCTTGCAATACCGAGCGCCAGAATCAGGCTGAAAACGCCGGCGAATAATATCCTGGTTCTATCCTGCAATTTATACATCTGTAGCACACCTTCCGTGATTAAATTGCTAAACTGCCAAAAGGTTTATTAACCTGAAATTCGTTATGTAGTTGAGTATAAAGTCGGGTTATTATTATCGGATTCTTTCATCCGGTCAAGAAATTGTTGAACATCCGCTCAACAATGATAAACTGACCGCCTATTTTGAGGATGAGACTATGGCGAGAAACATCGAATTCGAGCGTGGACAGGTGCTGGAAAAAGCCATGCAGGCATTCTGGGCGGGCGGTTATAACGCAACCAGCATGGCTAATCTGGTCGAAGTTACCGAGCTTGGGCCCGGCAGCATCTACGCCGCCTTTGATTCCAAACAGGGGCTTTTTCTCGCAACGCTCGATCACTATGGCGCGCACCGTGCGGCAAAAATTGAACAAACCCTTGCACAGTCAACAACCCCGCTTGAAGGGATACGCAAACTTTTCCGGCAACTGGCGACAGATTCTGCCGGAGAAAATGCTAAGCTCAGCTGTTTACTGGTGAATACGGTACTGGAACTCGCCCGCCAAAACGAAACGGTGCAAAAGCGGGTAAACCATCATCTGAATACCATCGAGGCGCTGTTCCGCCAGTCTCTTGAGGCCGCACAGGCCAGCGGGGAACTGTCTGCTGAAAAAAATCCCGGGGCACTCGCCGCATGTCTGATGACCAACATCTGGGGTTTGCGCGTGCTTGGTGCAACCGGCCCGACCGCTGAGCGGACACAGGCCATCGTTGATCAAATTTTAAGTCTGCTGACCTGATTGCATTAAAAACAGTTATCCGGATAGATGACTGTCGTGAAATTATTATTAACCTGGAGAAACAACATGATTAAAGCTTATGCAGCACTGAGTCCGACCAGCCCCCTGGCTCCTTTTGAAATTGAACGCCGCCCCCCCGGCCCTGAAGAAGTACAGATCGAGATTTTATATTGCGGCGTCTGCCATTCCGACTTGCATACGGCTCGCAACGAATGGAAGGGCACGATCTATCCTTCCGTACCGGGACACGAAATCGTTGGCCGTGTTGTCGCTGTGGGCGACAAGGTGCAGGGTTTCAAGCCGGGGGATCTGGCTGGCGTAGGTTGTATGGTCGATAGCTGCGGACATTGCCACCCTTGTCATGAAGGTGAAGAACAATACTGCGAGCAGGGGTTCACCGGGACTTACAACGGCCCCGTCTTCGGCGGCGAAAATACTTTTGGCGGCTATTCCCAGAGCATTGTTGTCAAAGAATCCTTTGTTCTGAACATCAGTCACGATGAAAAGGATCTGGCGAGCGTAGCTCCGCTACTGTGCGCCGGTATCACCACCTATTCGCCGCTGCGTCACTGGGGAGCGGGTCCGGGCAAAAAGGTGGGGATAGTCGGGCTGGGTGGCTTAGGTCATATGGGCGTGAAAATCGCCCACGCGATGGGTGCACACGTGGTGCTGTTTACCACGTCACCGGGCAAGGCTGAAGACGGCCTGCGACTGGGTGCCGACGAAGTATGCATTTCCACCGATGCAAAACAAATGGCAAGCTATGCCAACCAGTTTGACTTTATCCTGAATACGGTCGCTGCCCCGCACAATCTGGATGCCTATTTGCAACTGCTCAGACTTGACGGCACGATGACCCTGGTCGGCGCCCCGGCGGAACCGCATCCCTCTCCTGCCGTTTTCAACCTCATCTTCAAGCGCCGTCAACTGGCAGGCTCGCTGATTGGCGGCATACGCGAAACGCAAGAAATGCTCGATTTCTGTGCCCTGCACTCAATCGTTTCTGACATCGAACTGATTAATATGGATTACATCAATACAGCTTATGAACGCATGCTCAAGAGTGACGTGAAATATCGTTTCGTCATTGATATGAGCAGCATTTGAGAGCCGTATTAACCAGCTAAGGAGACTCATTTGCAAAATCTATTTGAACCCGTCCGCATGGGCGAGCTTGCGCTTGCTAACCGTATCGTCATGGCACCATTGACACGTTGCCGTGCCAGTGCAGGCCGCGTACCCAATGCCTTGATGGCGGAATACTATGCCCAGCGTGCCGGCGCAGGGCTGATCATCAGCGAGGCGACTTGCATTTCTGCTCAGGGTATCGGCTATCCTGACACCCCGGGAATATGGTCGGAGGAGCAAGTCTCAGGCTGGATAAAAATAACGGATGCCGTACATGCAGCAGGGGGGCGCATCGTTCTGCAGTTATGGCATGTGGGCCGCGTATCCCATCCGAATTACCTGAACGGCGAACTGCCCGTTGCGCCCAGCGCCATCGCCCCCTTGGGTCATGTCCGTTTGCTGCGGCCACAACTCGAATATGTGACGCCGCGCGCACTCGATATTGCCGAGATTCCGGGAATTATCGAGGATTACCGGAAAGCGGCGGTAAATGCAAAACGATCAGGTTTCGACGGCGTCGAAGTGCATGGCGCCAATGGCTACCTGCTGGATCAGTTCTTGCAGGACGGCAGCAACAAACGCACTGATATTTATGGTGGCCCGATTGAAAATCGCGCACGGTTAATGCTGGAAGTAACTGACGCGGTGATTTCGGTCTGGGGAGCAGGCCGTGTCGGGATGCACCTTGCCCCCAGAGGAGATTCCCATAGCATGGGGGATTCCGATCCCGTCAGCACCTTTGGTTATGTGGCAGAGCAACTGGGACAGCGCGGCATCGCTTTTATCTTTACCCGTGAATCATTGGCGGCAGACAGCATCAGCCCGGAACTGAAACGTCGTTTCGGCGGCATGCTGATTGCGAATGAAGCATTCGATCCCGATACCGCACGTCAGCTTGTTGCAACTGGGGAAGCGGATGCCGTCTCTTTCGGCAAGCTGTTCATTTCAAACCCCGATTTGCCCGCGCGTCTGCAAGCAAATGCGCCGCTTAATCCCTTCGATCCGGATACTTTCTATGGTTACGGCCTGCCTGATCCAAAATCAGGCTATACAGACTATCCGGCTTTGGGCAAAAACAACGGCTAAACCACAGCAGGCCCGGCGCTTTTATGAGGCGTGCCCGGGCTTGAATCTAACGCCGCGCCAGTATCAGCGAGCCTTTTTCTCGCGGTTCCAGGTCGATGCGCGAAACGGAGCTAAATCCGGCGGCTGTCAGCCAGTTGGAATAATCTTCATGACGATATATTTGCGTCCCGGTCTCAAGCAGCAGTGTCAGGCGAAACGCGGCGTGAAATTGACTGAGCTCGGTCTCCGCAAGGTATTCATGAATCACCAGCAAGCCCCCCGGGTTGAGCGATGCACCGATACGCCGGATGACCAGGCGATTTTCCTCAGCGGTATGATTGTGAGCGACTGAAAAGTAAAACACCAGATCAAGTCCGCTGCCCCAGTCGTGATCCAGCAGATTGCCCGGGCTGATGCGAATACGCTCTGACAATTGTTTTTGCGCGATGGTCGACGCGGTGTCCATCAAGGCACTTGGCAGATCGACAATGACCGCGCTAAGTTGCGGATAATGCTGGCAAAAACGGATCGAGTGCAAGCCATGCGAGCCTCCCAGATCAAGCAAGCGATAATGCCCGGCTGCAACCGGTACATGCCTTAAGAGATCAGGGCCCAGATCCAGCGCAAATGCGCCCATATAAGAAGCAAACAGGTGACCGAGTCGGGGCTTTTCCACCATCGCGTCCCAAAGTGTTTTCTCTGGTGTGCCACTTCGCACCGCATCGGTCAGCGTTCCCATCATAAACCAGGCCTCTTGCGTCCACAACAAGCCTGGCGTGTAATCGACCTGGCCCGCACTGGTGAACCAGCGTTGTGTACTTGCCGCATTGCTAAAGAGCTCGCCCTGCTTCTCCAGATAGCCCATTGCCACCAAAAAGTCAACCAGGGTAACTGTACCCTGAATACTTGAATTAATTTTATCGGCCAGCAGGGCAAGCGTAAGGGGTCCACGGGCGAGCGCCTCGAACAGTCCCAGTCGCCCGGCTGAGATGATGGCCGCCGATTTCATCATGGGCAGGTAGATATCGAGCATGGCTAATTCTGCCGAATCGCCAGGCTCGCACATACCGGTATTAGCTATGAACATAATTGTCGTTAGTTGTCAGGATTTAATATGAAATTTGCGTCAGCTCAATGCCGCTTCAATGGCGGCAATCAGCATCGGATCGTCCGGCGATATATCCGGCGCGAATCGGCTCAGGACCTGCCCGTCACGGCCAACCAGAAATTTCTCGAAATTCCACATCACATCGGCAGGCTGTTTGGGTAAAAGCCCATGCTGAGCCAGGCTATCGTGCAACTCGCTTTTGCCGGAGTTTACCGCCTTGGGCAGCACCTTGGTCAACCGCACATACAGCGGGTGCCGGGGTTCGCTGTTGATGTTGATCTTGTCAAACATCGGGAACTGGACACCATAGTTCAGGGTACAGAAATGCTTAATATCGTCGGCACTGCCGGGTTCCTGCGCAGCAAAGTCGTTACAGGGAAAGCCCAAAACCTGCAGGCCGCGCTCATGATAGGTTTCAAACAGTTTTTCAAGACCGGCATACTGGCTTGTGAGTCCGCAGCGGGATGCCACATTGACGATCAACAATACCTGCTTTTTGAATTCACCCAGATTGATGAGCTGACCATCCAGATTTTTAAGTGGTATATCGTACAAGGATTCATTCATGGCGGTCTGGATTCCTGAAGGTAGGCGAAATTTCGCAGGCTAAATAATTCAAATGGAATTTTTTCAAGTATCCGCGATTATGGAATTGAGATCAAGTATTTACCTCGAATGGCAGAATAACTGAATCCGTGGACGCAAGTATCATGTCAGTGTGACAGACTTTTCAGCAGAGAGTACGCACCTCTCAACGAGAAATACACCCTTCTCGTTTTAAATTAAAACGCTATATGCGAAAAGGTCGTACATTGTCGAATCTGGCTTGCCGCCAATGCAAGGTTGCCTGTCACGAAAATCAGCTACCGTCTGTTTTTATGACTGTCGGGCGCTCACCACCCCTTGCTGCAAACTCATGAAAATCATTAGGCCTGAATCCATAATTCCCTGATGCCGCTACCGGCGCTACCCGTTCATACTGATTGTGGTGTCGGCACGGGCTGACACCACCGCAGCACAACCACACAGGAGAAATAACATGAAATGGGAAAAACCAGCAGCGAACGATATGCGTTTTGGCTTTGAAATCACCATGTATATCGCCAATCGTTAAGCGCGAACAGTCCGCGAGCACTGCGGACTGTCTGTCGTGAAGCCCCTTCGGCGCTCTGATTGCACAGATTTAATTCAGGAAATACCATGATGCGCGTACAAGTTTTAGGCTCCGCCGCCGGTGGCGGGTTCCCGCAATGGAACTGTAATTGCCCCAACTGCGCTGCATGCCGCCAAGGCAGCAAAAATGTCACGGCGCGCACCCATGTATCCCGATCAACTGCGTGTGCGTATCCAGCTCACGCGGCCAGGCAAATTTCTCCGCTTCCAGGCGTTTGAGCCACAAACAGAACCCGTTTCGATGCCAGTACAACACCTTGAGTTTATTGCGCTGGCGATTGACGAACACGTATAGCGCGGCACCGAACGGATTCAGCCCCAGTTCCTGCTCGACCAGTACGCTCAGCCCGTTGATGGATTTGCGAAAGTCGATCGGCTCGCGGCAAAGATAGACTTGCCCAATATCGCAACCGGGGTGCATCAGCGCAGCTCCGGCATGTTTTGTACCGCGCGATCAAAAGCGGCCAACCATTCAGGTGGTGGAAGTACCGACATTTCCAATTGCAGACCGGACGGCAGATTCAGCGTGCAAGGTGTTTGCCGGGGTGTCGCTACCTGTAGCGCGACAAACTTGCCCGGCACGGATTGGATCGGCTTTGTTTCGGTTTGATGAACTTGCATCGAGTGCTGCACTTGCTTTGCGGCTGCTTGATGCGCCGGCTTTGCAGCTGCAAGTTTGCATCGCCAGTAATACAGCGACTTCACCGCAAGATTGTGCTGCTTTGCATATTGGCTTGCCGAAATTTCTTTCAACTTAAGCGCAGCAACATGCGCCGCCCAGAATTCCGTTTTCTGAATCATGTTTCACCTCATTCGTAATCAAAGTGTAATCATGCAAAAATTAACAGCAACCAACAATCCTGCTGTTTATGGAGCGCTTACTATTTTTCTAAGCTGCTGCAAGTATATAGCTGGTGATAAAGTACACTGCGGCAACACGTCAAATCACATTGTACGCACGTTTTTTCACACTCAGCATTGTATAGACATGAAAAAGCCCTTACAGCAATACCGTAAGGGCTTTTAATATGCTTTAAACACGCTTAAAACAGATAGGTGCAATTGAATCGGCATGCTTACTAATTGAAAAATATAGTTTTTTTATTGACATTATTTTCATTTACCAACACTTTTACCAACAATCGCTTTTCTTACCGATTCAAACCTAAGCACCAAACTGCGCAGATAATCCATCCAGCGTCATATTTATGGCAATCGAGGTATGCGGGATCAACACATACCGCCAGACCTTGCCACCATTCGCCACTGCGTAATCGGAAGCATTTCTGCACCACTGGATTGCCGCATCTCTTTTCGCCAAAACGATGACATCACTCATTTGATTGCTAGCCTTCGGTTCCAGCATGTAAATTGCCGCATCAATTTCAGCAACAAAGTCCGGCTGATACTCCAGATGATCAGCACCGTAATAAATCTGGAACTGCCCTTTCGCCGGTTTAAACCACTTGGTTGCATCGCGCTCAAGAATGACTGCCAGAATACGCTCAGCTTCCGAATCAAACTTTTGCACTGGATACAGGCAGCGTGTGAAACCGCCAAACACGTACTTCGACATATTGCTCTTGTCAGCAGGCGACACCAGGTAATTTGCCTGTGGTTCATTGACGGCATAAGTATAGGCGCTGGACTTAAATTCCGTATAGCCCTTGCTTACCACCACCTCGTAATCAACAACATCCTCCCAGCTGTGCGCCTGCATTTGCACGTGAATGAACTTTGCAATGGGTCGCTGGAAGCAGCGCAATACTCTTCCCGCATCGGCCTCAGACAAGTAAGTGCAGAAGTGTGTGACGGTTTGCGTAGCCAGTTCGTACAACAGATCGGCATGATCATCATAGGAAATATCGTCAAAATCGACCAAGCCACTGACGACATAATCCTCAAGCCGCTTTTCCTCAATACCACCATCTCCCATCGTAACCACATCCAACTGGTTGGTGCGCAGGTGTTGTATCCACAAATCTTCCGACACAGCAGGATATTTCAGCGTTTCAAGATTCAGCACAAAGGGCTTGAAGCCAGCTTTCACGATGCCTTTAGGCACCACCAGAATACGTGGAATGTCTATCGTTTGCTGTGTGACCAGCTCAACTGTTTTTGCTACCACTGCGGCAAAATCAGGTAGCTCTGTCACACCTTCCAGATCCATCTGCATAGGTCGGTGTTGTTCTTTCACTGCCTTAACGATGGCTGCCTGAACGACTGCACTTTTCAGATGTGCCAGCGTCGGCACTGTCGCCGGTTGATTCTCCAGTTTGCGGATCACTTCATAGGCAATTTGTGCAATTTTCTGATCTTCCTGCCTGGTAAAAACCGGCTGCACTTCCTGACCTGCAAACTTCGTATTGCCAGTCGTATCAGCTGGCTTTATCCCCAGCTGAGTAGCAATCTGCGGCTGAGAAACAATGGTTGCTGTTTTCTGACCGAAATGCTCATCATCCAGGATCACTGTCTTCAGATGAATGGTGGACTCTGGTCGGTTCGCCTCATTGATAATCTCCTGAAACCGGTCATGTGCGACGATGTTCAATCTGTCCACCGCAGTCACACCTGTACGCTTGCCATAAGGCAGACGCAAGCCACGTCCGATAGACTGCTCAATCAGGGTACGTGCATTCGCTGCTCGCAACGGCACAATGGTGTAGAGGTTGGTCACGTCCCAACCTTCTTTGAGCATGTTGACGTGAATCACGATCTCGGTCGGCTCATCGGCATGTTCCACCTTCAGCAGGCGAGAAATCATCTCTTCCTCTTCCGCACCGCTTCGGCTTGAATCCACCTGAATAGCTTTATCCTTGTAGCGTCCTTCAAAAAACTCATCCGATTTGATCAGTGCCAGCAACAACCCTGCATGACTTGTGTCGCGAGCAATCACCAGCAGGAACGGTTTGACGATATGTTTACCCGTTTCACGAGCGTAGGTCTCCAACTCGACTTTAACGCTCTCATGCAGACGCACACCATCTTCCAGCTTCATGCGTTCGATTTCTTCTGGTGACATGCCAGCCGGATTGAAATTTTTACGCGTGACCACCGCAGGCTCTTTCACAAAGCCGTCTTCCATCGCACGACCCAGCGGATAATCGAGGATGATGTTCTTGAATTGCACCGCCCCCTTGGGACTTTCAACAAAGGGGGTAGCCGTCAATTCCAGACCCAGGATAGGCTTTAGCTCATTGATCGCCTTAATTCCGGCACCCGCACGATAGCGATGCGACTCATCCATCAGCAACACCAGATCTGGCAAGCCAGCCAGATAGTCAAAATAACTCTCGCCGATATATTCGGACAGCCGCTTAATGCGGGGGGACTTACCGCCGCGAACTTCTGAATTGATCTTTGAGATGTTGAAAATATTGATGCGCACACCGCCGAACAGCGTGCCGCTGACTGGATCGTGCTGGTCGTAGTTGTCACCGGTAATAATGGACGGTGCATCAATGGCAAATTCAGAAATCCCCTTGAACACATACTTCGGATGCGTACGGTCACTGAAGTCTGCAATCAGCTTGTTATAAATGGTCAGGTTGGGTGCCAGCACGAAGAAATTGTTAATGCCATGTGCCAGATGCAGATAGCTGATAAATGCACCCATCAACCTTGTTTTACCGACACCCGTTGCCAAGGCAAAGCACAGCGATGGAAAATCCCGCTCGAAATCCGTGACAGATGAAAACTCGCTGTGAATAATCTCCAGCGCAGCAGCCACATCAGCATCTTTGCGTGGCGGCACAATCTCAGTGAGGCGGTCGAGAATCTCCAGGGAGCGACGCTGCGGATGACGCAGACTCAGACGACCGGCAATCGCATTAACGTGGCGGTTCATCGGGACGATTGCTCCTCGCCAGGTCTAACACGAACACTCTTTCCATCTCTCGAAACGACCAGATCAGTATTTGTACTCACCGCGACCTGCACAGCCCGCTTAGCGGCACGACGGATTGCAACCAGGGAATTTGCTAAATCTTTATCTTTTGCGAACGCTATATTTTTCTGATTCATGACTTTTCTCCCCAATTGGTTAGTACTGGCTCATCACCTGAATTATCGTACATCGCCAAGAAATCCACTATTAAAGCAATCTATCCGCAGATTACGCAGATTCGCGCAGATTAAAACAACAGCAACACCATATATATTTTTCCTGCCTTAGTTTATTATATAAACTATTAGTTCGCAGATTAGATCCAATAAATAGTTTATGTTTTTAATCTGCGTAATCTGCGGATTAAAGTATTTGTTACCATAACTAACCAGATTCACGAAGATTTAAAACCAGGCGTTGATGTTCGAGGCTTCTCGCGCCAAAATTCAGAAGCAATCCCCGTTGTTTCCCGCTAGCTTTCAGGTAGTTGATAACTTGCGATTCTTCCTTGGTCGTCAGCCGATCCAACGCCTTCAGTTCAGTTATGACCTCACCAAAACAAATAAAATCTGCGCGATAAGCGGTTGCCAGTAACTGGCCGCGATAATGGACAGGCAACAAGACTTCCCGAGCGAACGGTATCCCCTGAAATTGTAATTCCAAGGCTAGAGCTTCCTGATAAACGGCCTCAAGAAATCCATGCCCAAGCTCACGATGCACCGCCATCGATGCGCCGATAATCGCAAATGTTTGCTCATCACTGTTCATTCATCGCCCCTTTATCCGCAGATTACGCAGATTAAAATCTAAACCATTAAAAAACAAGATACAAAGCAAATCATAATTTTTCTGTTGGGTTTAATCTGCGCGAATCTGCGTAATCTGCGGATGATGTTTTTCAAAATAAATCATTTGCTGTTGGTTTAATCTGCGTCAATCTGCGTAATCTGCGGATGATGTTTTTCAAAAA
>CAIWRI010000065.1 GCA_903915035.1 uncultured Nitrosomonadales bacterium
CGTTGCCACCGCTTGGCCGGGGAAATCGGCATGGTCGGCATCATCGTCGATGCCAAGCATGAAAAGGCCAAGGCGTATTACCAACGTTTCGAGTTCGAGTCTTTGCCTGACTCTCCATTGACCTTGTGGTTGCCGACGACAGCTATCGCCAAGCTAGCCGGTGATCGAACAAGCTGATTTTCCAACGCTCAATCATTTTTCTTACAGGGCAGTCTTATGGAAACGCGCACTTTTGAAAGGGAAGGGCATGTGAGGCTTGCCTTGGCCACATCCGACTTGGTTTTGGAAGGCCGTTCGTTTGAGGGCTTCCCTCTCCTGCTAGACTATGATGGATGGCCCCTTGAGCCTGCGCAGGCATTCCTGTGGCACGTCCTCGTAAACGAGGTCGTAATAGAGTTTCTGAAAAAAACGTCGCTAAGGAAAATAAACCAGTAACTGCCAATGAAAATGGGCTAGACACTAATCTTCACCCGGATCATGTAAAGGCCTCAGAAAATCCCGTTGCCATTTTGTATCGACATTGAACGCAATTTTTCCATGCTTGTTAATGTGTTCGAATCGGCATGGCGAAATATGCTGAAGGTCAGACTCGTTAATAACGTGACCTTCTTGTTTAAGTTGATCAATGATTGCCTGCATATAAACCGTGTTCCAGACGATGATTGCATTAGTCACCAGCGTTAACGCACTGGCTTGGTTGGCCTGTTCTTGTCGTTGCGATTTTTTGAGTTGACCTTCGTCAGCAAACAATAGCCATTGCCGCAGATCATGTAACGCCTCACCTTTATTGAGTTGCTTACTCACCCGGCGCCGCTGCTCTTCCCGGCAAATATACTTGGGAATATAAATCGATTTAATCAATTGTCCGTATTCATGAACAACTTTAGCCAAACTGCTTTGTCTGGGCTGAGACTGCAATTTATGGACAAAGAGTGAGGCGGTAACCCAACCCAACTTTACCGAGGCAAAAGTACGCAATAAGGTATCCCATTGTTTTCCTATGCGTTCGATATTTATCCTGCCTTTAATGATAGGCCCTAGATGCTGGTATTTAAGGGTCTTGTCGACGCAGTAAATATGTTGATCGTTTAAGTCTCGAATGCGCGGTGAAAACAGGAATCCCAGACCGTCGAAGAAACCGAATATTTTTTCTGTGTATCCCGCCGTGTCGGTCGTATGCTCAAAGAGTGGAAGCTCCGTTTCATTATCGAGCAACCCGTCCAGGACATAAGTGGCATCGCGTACCGTGGAGGGTTCGGGTTTGCATCGCCATTGCGAATGCTGGTCGGATGTCCAAGAATAGAGCGTTAAAATTTGACCGTACCCATAGCGTGGAATGGCCGTGGAATTTTTCGCTTTTACAGCCACAGGGAACCGTTGGCCGTCCGATGACGATAAGGTGCCTCCACCCCAATAACTGGATAGCGGTAGGTGAAAATGATAATTGACCAGGCGATTGATGCCTGCCTGCAAAGTTTCCTCCCGTAAGTACCATTTGGTAAACCACGCCAGTTGCGAGTAAGACAGGCCGCTGATTTCCGCCATCTTGGTCAGCCCATAATTATTCGCTTGGGCTAATATGGATGCATAGAGTAGCCGCACATTTTGAGGGTTGCTCGCCTGATGTTTCGATGCATGAGAGAAATCATCCCGGAAGCGCGTCCATTGATCCACTTCAATCAACAGGTCATCCAGGTCCACGCGCGGCAATCGCTGTGTGATGGTCTGCTGCAAGGCCGTAACGGACTGGGGTAAATCCTCTGCGCTTAGACGCGTCAACGAAAGCCGGTTATTTTCAATTGTGACGCCATCGCCCTGCCCTATTTTCTCGTCAAGTTCACGGTACAGCGCTTCCAGTTCGTCCTGCTTAAGCTTTAAATGTTGCTCCGGCGATTCCGGAAGCCCCAGTATCCGGCAGGCATCTTGCCGCATGGA
>CAIWRI010000066.1 GCA_903915035.1 uncultured Nitrosomonadales bacterium
AACGGGAGACCTGACCCCTCAAAACACAGGCGTGGCTCAAGCCGCTGCTGATGAGTCATATGAGACATCGATACACGACAATACCTCCGATTTAATTCGCGGTTTCGTTCCTGTAGCGCAGTAATGTCCCACTCCATCTGGGGGCACTTCGTGACGACAAGCCGAATACCAGAGCGCCATCGCTGTTAGATAATTTTTCTCATTCTGTTTTTTTGTGTCGGCAGCGTGTTGCTGCACCTGCGCATCTGCCAGCTTTTGCGCCTTGGATTACAACCCCTACTTCGATACGGCTGTGCTGGGAACAGTATAGTTAGTATTTGGATTATTTGGACTGGTGATTTCCATCTTGTATGGAATCGTGCACTCCAGCGCCTTACCAAAAAAATTGGAATAACCACTGGTGCAACTGCAACTTCCCCGACTTAGCAGCTTCCGCTTATCGTCCAAGACAGTCGGGCTCCAGTCTTCGGCATCTTTTTCTGCGGCTTTGCAACCTGCCGCCTCTGTCTCGCCGATACCACGAAAATGCGAGTTAACTCTATAGGTATATAGTTTTTTGGAGTCTAAGCCCCCACTGATCTGCGCCGATTGTTGTACAGCCGGGCTGGACAGGTTTGTCGAAGATGAGGCTGCCGTTGTGACTTTGGTTGAGGACGGGTTGGATTGCTTTGCTTGCGCGCTGTTTGCTGTGACTCGTTCGACTTTTGGAGTAGTGGTCTGAGCGAGCAAGTTATTCAATGACTGCACTGGTGGCGTATTGTTTTTCAGGGCGACATAGTTGTTCGCAGTTGCTCCCGCGATTGCAACAAGACCCATTACCGTATCTTTATTAAAAAACTTTTCTTTTTCTGCAGCTTCTTTCGCTTCTTTTTTTTGCTGAGTCTCTTTAGCCATTTTCGCATAAAGTGAGTCAGAATAATCTTCGATATTTTTTAGCCGTTCCAAATTTTGTATATTGGAATTTTTAAAATCAGCTTCTGATACTTTTCCCGTTCTGGTTACTGCGCCCTTAGTTATTAGCAATCGAGCTATTTGTTCTGCTTTTGGCTTTAGGGCCTGAAGCCACATCGAGAACTCCAGAGGATTCGAATTTTTTTCATCATCTTTCATTCCGCATGGCTGACTAACACTAGCACCAAGCTGCAATAGCGTAGAAACCGAGTCAATGTCGTCCGCATGTATAGCGGCACAAATCGGAGTCCATCCTATTGAGATGAGAGTCGGATAACCTTTAACACTTTCATAGACGTAAGCAGCTTGCCAATCGTTGATTCCAATGGCACCGCTTCTGACCTGATCAATCAGTGGCAAGGGATCCCCATGCCCTATCCTTCCGGTTGGCGTTTCAATTGGTTTGACATACGGTGCTGCACAGCCGTACAGAGCCTGTATGATGGCAATCAAAAGGATCCTTATGATGAATTTCATGGTGGTTTCGTTATTGTTTACAGTGAGCAAAATCGACGTAGCGCCAAAGTCCGTGTCATCGATGGCGATCTATATTACATAATATATTTACATATTACGCGTTTAAATTTTATTTTTAGAAATATATTTAAGCGCTACTATGCCAACACCTCTACTCGCTATGCTGATGTGACGACCCTCTATGAGAACGCAACTGCCAGCTATGCAGATATGACTGCCGGGTATGGTGACAAAGGTATCTGCTATGAAAGCTGTCTGTTTCACATAGCTGACAGAGATGTCGGTGTAGCTGGCAGAGGTATTATCATAGCGGACAATCTCGCTCTCATAGCAATGATCAAGTAGAGCATAGCCGTCAGTCTGCGCCACACCCGGCGTATTTATCAGCATGCGGAAAATTCCGGCAAACCAGCCGTCACGCAGGCCGAGCGTTGGTCTTGTCCGGGGAATACGCACTACGGATAGAGGATTAGCTCCGCTGAGCTTGCTTGTCATCAGCTGGTGAACAATGTCCCGAAATCGCGGCGCTACCCGAAAATAGGACTCGCAGCGACGTCAGCCGTTCGCGCCGAACATCATGCGTTTTGCAACAAAGCGTTTGGCGAAGGGCAGGCAATCGAGCATGCTTAAGCTCGCGGCGCGGGCCGCACCAATGACTGGCAGATCGTTGGAAAACAGACGCACCAGCGTGTCAGTGAAGCGAATACCAGCCTCCCTGTCCAACTGGCGACGGCTGCGATAAGCGGCAAGCATCGCCGCGTCTCCTAGCGTTGCTGCTTGAGTATCAAGTATTTGCTGTGCCAGATCCCACGCATCGCGCAAACCCAGATTGAATCCCTGCCCGGCTACCGGATGCATGGTCTGCGCGGCATTGCCCAGCAGCACGGTATGCGGCATCGGCGACAAGTCCTGCGCGCGTTTCAATCCCAGCGGATAACTGCTTCTTGTCCCCGCCGTGAGAAACTCGCCTACCCGGTCGCCAAAGTGCGCATGCAGCTCGCTCAGAAAGGTTGCATCATCCCAGACGAGCATCTCTTGTATGCGCTGATGCGGTGCGGTCCAGACGATTTCATAACCATCCTTGTAAGGCAGCAGAGCGATCGGCCCTTGTGGCGTGAAGCGTTCAAATGCGGTGCCGGGGCTGCGTGCGCTGGACGTGACATGAGTGATCAGCGCGCTTTGTCCGTAGTCGTGTATTTGCGGCGGATATTGTTCCGCCAGCAAGCGTCCGCCATCCGCCACTACCGCAAGCCTTGCATGCAAAGTATGTTCCATTGTGCCCTGCCGATACTTGATGACTGCATGATCCGCGTCCCCCGCAAGGCTGATGACATTTGCGCCGTAAACACCTGTTACGCCTTTAACGCACGCATGCAGTGCACCGGTCAGCGCATTTTGCAAGGTTGGATAAGGCAGCACATAGCCCAAATCCGCTACGTTCATCTCCTGGGCACGCAGCACGGCGCGGCCAAAACTTTGCTTTTGCGAAATGTGAATGGTGGAAATAGCTGAAACATCCGCTAAGCGATGCCAGATGCCCAGCCGTTCCAGCAACAAGCGGCTGCCGTAGGACAGCGCCAGCGCCCGCGCATCCGTGCTGGCACTGGCACAAGCTTCGAGCAGGCAAACACGGAACGGGCTGTCTTGCAAGGCCAGCGCCAGCGCACTGCCGACCGGCCCTCCTCCGATGATAGCGATATCGCAGTTCATGATTTCATTAGCTCCTCAATAGCGGCGATGGTTTTCGGTGCGGCATCAGTCAGCACTTCATGACCTGTATCCGTGATCAGCAGATCGTCTTCGATGCGAATGCCGATATTCCACAAGGCAATCGGCACCTCGTCGCCCGGGCGGATATAACAACCGGGCTCGACAGTCAGCACCATGCCTGACTGCAAGTTGCGCCACTGCCCGTCTGTTTTGTACTCGCCGACATCATGCACATCCATGCCCAGCCAGTGGCCGGTGCGGTGCATGTAAAACTTCTTGTAACTCTCGCTCTCCAGCACGCCGTCCACGCTGCCCTGACAAAGCTTTAAATCAATGAAACCCTGAGCCAGGATACGCAAGGCGGCGTTATGCGGCGCTTCCCAACTGTTGCCGGGCAGTGCGGCGGCAATCGCAGCAGCCTGTGACGCCAAGACAATTTCATAAACATCTTTTTGTGCGGCACTGAATTGTCCGTTGACAGGAAAAGTGCGAGTGATATCAGAAGCATAACCGTCGAGTTCGCAACCTGCATCAATCAGCAGCAAATCGCCGTCGTGCAGTTGGGCGTTATTGTCGATGTAATGCAGCACACAGGCGCTAGCCCCTCCCGCGACAATCGAGGTATAAGCAGGATCGCGCGCGCCGTTGCGACAGAATTCATGCAGCAGCTCGGCTTCAACCTGGTATTCGAAGTGCCCCGGGCGGGTGAATTGCATGGCACGTTTATGCGCATCAGTGGAAATCGCTGCCGCGCGCCGCATCACCGCCAGTTCATGCGCATCCTTGAACAATCTCATTTCATTGAGCAGCACCCGAATGTCGCAAAGCCTGTCAGGCGCACGAACCCCGCTACGCGCCTTTTCCTGCACCGCACCGCGCAGCTTGAGCATGCGCATATCCCATGCCGTATCCGCGCCCATCGGGTAAAACAGTGCGGGCTGATTACACATCAGCCCAGTCAGCTTTTCATCCAGCCTGCTAATCGAATAAGCGGCATCGAAGCCGAACTGATCCTGTGCTGCATCAGGCCCTGAACGGTAGCCATGCCAGATTTCGCGCTCCATGTCTTTTTCACGGCAAAAAAGAATAGATTGTGGCTGATCTCCTGCGATCAGCACCAGTACGGATTCCGGCTCGGCAAAGCCGCTCAGATAGTAGAAATTGCTGTCAAAACGGTAAGGGAAATCGGCATCCGCATTGCGCTGTTGTTCAGGCGCGCTGGGGATGATGGCGATACCATGCTGCATCTTGGCCAAAAGGCGCGCGCGGCGCTGCGCATAAATAGATATATCAAGCATGAGTATTCCGTAATTCCCTGTCGAGTTGTTGTAAACGTTGCGGTGTGCCGACATCCAACCAGTATCCGGCGTGAAACTCGCCGCTGACTTTACCCTGCGCAATCTGATTGCGCAGCAAGGGGGCCAGCGGGGCCATGCCACCTGCGGGAATCTGACTGAACAGCCCGGCATGATACAGGCCAATGCCGCTGAACGTCAGGAGCGTATCAGGATTCAGGAGGCGCGCTTCAGGAGGCCGCGAAAATGATGTGATGCGCTTGCCTGTCAGAGCAAAGTCACCATCCGGATGATGGGGTGGATTGTTCACCAGCACCAGATGCGCCATGTCGCCGGAAGCGTGCAGTTTTGCCGCCAGCTCCGGCAGACGGGAGAAATCGTAGTCGCAGTAAATATCGCCGTTGATCACAGCGAAAGGGGATTTGCCCAGCATCGTCAGCGCCCGGGCAATGCCGCCTGCGGTTTCCAGCGCCGTGCTTTCTTGCGAATATTGAATCTTTGCGCCAAACTGACTGCCATCACCCAAAGCCTGTTCTATCTTCTCGCCCAGATAGGCGTGATTGATGACAAGTTCGGTAATGCCGGCTTTGACCAGATTCTCAATGTGCCAGACGATCAACGCTTTGCCGCCTGCTAGCAACAGTGGCTTGGGAAGATGGTCGGTCAGCGGACGCATACGCTCGCCCCGTCCTGCAGCTAATATCATGGCAATCATAGATTTACGTCTTTGCGAGTTATTGCCCGGGGGCAATATTCCTGCCTGCCCCATTTCACGTTTGCCTCCTCGCCCGCCAAGAGGAAGAGGATTGAAGAGAGGAAATGCGCAGCATCATGGGTTTACGTCTTGCACGTTCGCGTCCGTTAAAATCCATATCCAGTCGGTGCTTCTTGCGGCGGTTCCAATTCATTGAGCAAATTGAACAGCGGCTTGAGATCGACATAACGTGCGGCTGCCGCGCGCAGATAAGCCAATACCAGCGGCATATCCTTCAGATAGCCATCCTTGCCGTCACGGTGACACAGGCGGGCAAAAATACCCAGCACCTTGATATGGCGCTGCACGCCCACCCATTCATAATCCCAGTAGAACTGGCCGAAGTCTTCATTAACCGGGAGTCCGACTTTGCGCGCCTTTTGCCAGTAGCCGATTAGATGATCAATGATTTCTTCCTCATCCCATTTGATATAAGCATCCTTAAAAAGGGAGGCCAGATCATAAGTGATCGGGCCGTATACCGCATCCTGAAAGTCGATGATACCGGGATTCGCATTGCATAGCATTAAATTGCGCGAGTGATAATCGCGGTGCACATAGACACGAGGCTGCGCAAGATTGTTGGCAACGATGCGGGCAAAGACGGTTTCGAGCTTTTCATTCTGCACCGCGGTTAAGGTAACACCCAGATGTTGGTTGATATACCATTCCGGGAACAGGCGCAGCTCGCGCAACAGCAGCGCTTCATCATAAGGCGGCAACACCTCGGGCGTCGAGGCTAACTGAATTTTGATCAGCGCATCGACAGCATCAGCATACAGCTTGCGCGCATTTTCAGTCGTTAAGGCCTGCAGATAAGTGGTGTTGCCCAGATCGGACAACAGCAAAAAACCCTGCTCCAGATCCGCTGCATACACATGCGGTACATGAACCCCCGCTTGCTCGAACAGCGCTGCTATCTGCAAGAACGGACGGCAATCTTCATGCCCGGGCGGCGCATCCATCACGATCAGGGTGCGGTCTTTAAAGCTTGCGCGGAAGTAGCGGCGAAAGCTGGCATCGGCAGAAGCGGGGGCCAGGGTGAAGATTTCATCCGGGAATTGGCTTTGCAGCCAGAGGGTCAGTTGTTGTTGGCGTTGCATAGAATAGTTTTTTGGAGTGGTCTTAATGGTAAACTTGCAAAAGTTTACCATCATATTGAAATTATGCGGTTTAGTCTTAAGCCTGTTGTACTCACTTTATTGTGTGTTTTTGCTCACTCGGCCTGCGCCGGGGAGCTGCGCGCGTCAACAAAACCTGTCCAGTCAGCGGATGAACCAGTGATTATCGAAGCGGATGATCTGACCGGCGAGAGCGAAAATCAGGTTGTCGCCACCGGCAACGCAATTTTGCTCAAAGCGGATCAGACGCTACGCGCCGATCGCCTTCAGTATGATCAGGTAACGGCTGATACCGAAGGATCAGGCAAGGTAGTGATCGAGCAGAAGGGCAATACCATGAAGGGTCCTCATTTTAAGCTCAACATGAATACGCATGCGGGCTTCATGGAGCAGCCGGTGTTTTTCCTGAAAGAGACCGGGGGGCGTGGCACCGGCGAGATGGCGCATATACAGGATCAGCAGCACTACACGCTGGATAATGCGACGTATACCACTTGCCGCGCAGATGAACAGGACTGGCAGGTTAAAATGAACAGCCTTGAAATCGATCAGACACGGCAGGTGGGCACCGCTCATCAGGCTCAGATAGACTTCATGAACGTGCCTATCCTGTATTCGCCCTGGATGACTTTCCCGCTGGGTAATCAACGCAGATCCGGTTTTCTGTCGCCCACCTTTGGTGGCACCAACACCAGCGGCAGTGAACTTACCGTGCCTTATTACTGGAATATTGCCCCCAACTACGATGCAACGCTATCGCCCCGCATTATGACGCGTCGCGGTTTGCAGTTAAACAATGAGTTTCGTTATCTGGAGGCGGATTATTCCGGGGAAGTGCATGCAGATATTTTGCCTGATGATGCATTGACCGGCACAACGCGCACCCGGTTTGGCCTAGTACACCGCGAAATGTTTGGCGAAGGACTGAGCGGCAGCATTAATTACAATCGCGTATCCGATGACGCCTATTACCGGGATCTGGCTGATGCGGTCAGCACCACCTCCCAGGCCAATTTATTGCAGAATGCCGAGCTCAATTACAATGCCGGTTGGTGGAATGGCACGGCCAGATTGCAACAGTTTCAGACCTTGCAAAATCCGCTGTTGCCGATCACGGTACCTTATGCGCGACTGCCTCAGCTGATACTCAATGCAGCAAACAGTTATGACGGCGCCAATTTTGCCTTTACCGGCGAATATGTCAGTTTTAGCCATCCTACCTCGGTGAATGGTCAGCGTCTGGTGCTAGCACCCAGCGTCAGTTACCCGTTGATCAGCAATCCCGGCTATTACCTCACGCCCAAGTTCACCTTGAACAGTACCGAGTACGTGATGGGGGTGAATAATGCGGCCAACTTGCCGAACTCTACACGCACTTTGCCGCTGTTCAGCCTGGACAGCGGCGCGACTTTTGAACGCGATTTGCAGCTGTCCGGCCAGAATTATGTGAATACGCTCGAACCGCGCGCCTATTATGTCTATGTGCCTTACAAAGCACAGGATCAGTTGCCGGTTTTTGATACGGCTCAATTGCCGTTTAGTTTTTCCCAGATGTTTACCGAGAACCGCTTTGTCGGCAATGACCGTATCGGCGATGCCAATCAGGTCACGCTGGCGATGATTTCGCGTTTTCTCGGCAAGGATGACGGAGCCGAGCATTTGAAACTATCGCTGGGCGAGCGTTTCAGTTTGACGTCGCCGCAAGTGAATCTGGTAGCGCCGACAAGTTCAACCAACAAATCGGATATTCTGCTGGGCGCATCGGGCATCATCAATACGGACTGGTCGTTTAGCGGCGAGTTGCAGTATAGTCCCGCCCTGTCGCAGCTTCAGCATTACAATGTCACCACCAGCTATCGTCCTGAAACCGGAAAAGTGATTAATTTCGGCTATCGTTTTGTCGCCGATTCAGTCGGCACGCTGATTCCGGGGATCGTTGTGCCGACAGGTAGCACCACGGTGAATGGCATTCCTTACTATACAATTTATGGCGTGCCTTACACAACGATAGGCGGAAATCACTATGCCGTCGCGGCTCCTGCATTGCGTCAGCTCAACATTTCCGGGCAATGGCCATTGGCCAAGCATTGGGTCGCCGTAGGGCAATGGAATTATTCATTTCTGGACAAGCGCTTGTTAAACGGCGTGGTCGGCGTTGAATATGCACAAAGCTGCTGGACCCTGCGTATGGTCGCGCACAGCTATGCTTCCGGACTGGTGCTGAACAGCGCAGGTGCGGTGGTGTCGCAAAACAACACCGGCATACTGGTGCAGCTGGAATTGAATGATCTGATCAGAGTGGGTTCTGACCCTCTGCAACTTTTAAAGTTGAATGTACCAGGTTATGCAAAAACTAAAATCGTCCCCGAAAATGCACCCGTCCCGCCTTAATTTTAAGTATGAAAGATAACCATGTCCAAAATTAAAATCACTGTTTTGCTGAGTGTCATGTTGCTGGCCTCAGCCCCCGCTTTTGCAGCAACGCCGGTTGATGCGGCACATCAGGTTGCGGCGATTGATTCAGTCGTGGCAGTGGTCAACGATGATGTGATTACCCGTCATGAACTTGAAGAAAGAATCAATACGGTGATCGCGCAGCTGAAGAAGCAGTCCACCCCTTTACCTGAGCAGACGGTGCTGGAAAAACAGATTCTCGAACGGATGATCTCCGAGATGTTGCAAGCACAATATGCCAAGGAAGCCGGCTTGCGTATCGATGATGAACAGCTGGATCAGGCGATGACCCGTATTGCGCAACAAAACAATTTCCCTGCGACGGCCGCATTTTTAACCAAGCTCGAATCAGAGGGTATAAATATCAAGAAGTTTCGCGAAGAAATTCGTGCCGAAATTTTATCCACCCGGTTGCGCGAGCGTGAAATCGACAGCAAGCTGGTCATCAGCGACAGCGAAGTAGACAACTATCTGAGCAATAAAGTGAAGATGGGACTGGATAACGATGAATACCATCTGGCTCATATCCTGGTGGTTGTACCGGAACAAGCCAGTGCCGAAAAAATTCAAGCTGCACACGAGCGTGCGGACAAGGCGCTGGCTCAACTCACGACCGGTGCCACCTTTGCACAGGTTGCCGCTGGTTTTTCGGATGCGAATGATGCGTTAAAAGGCGGTGATCTGGGCTGGCGCCCGGGCGACCGTATTCCTCCTCTGTTTCTGAATGTATTAAAAAATTTGAAGCCGGGCCAAAACAGCAGCATATTGCGCAGCCCCAGCGGTTTTCATATTCTTAAACTGGTCGACAAACGCGGAGGCAGTGCGCCGGTGCTGATTACGCAAACCCATGCACGCCATATTCTGATCAAGACCAGCGAAATTGTGGCTGATGCAGATGCCAAAAAACAAATTATAGAAATTAAGCAGCGTATCGAGGGCGGTGCCGGTTTTGCAGAACAAGCTAAACGTTATTCTCAGGACGGCAGTGCACAACAGGGAGGAGATCTGGATTGGTTGTCGCCCGGACAGACTGTAGCTGAGTTCGAAGAAGAAATGAACAAGCTGAAAATCGGCGAAACGGGTATCGTGCACAGCCAGTTTGGCTGGCATCTGATCGAGGTACTGGCGCGGCGTAATACCGATGTGAGCGACCAGCAAAAACGCCAGCAGGCGCGTATTGCGATAGGCACTTTTAAATCCGAAGATTTATATCAGGACTGGCTGCGCCAGTTACGTGACCGCGCCTTTGTTGAATATCGCGATGAGCAGAAATAGTTTCAATCCGCTGGTCATTACGGCCGGCGAACCCGCCGGCATCGGTCCCGACTTGTGCGTGCAACTGGCCGCAGAGTTAACCGGTGTCGTCATTATTGCGGATAAAAATCTGCTGCAACAACGTGCCCGGATGCTGGGCATCCACTTGCAAGTGCGAGAGTGGCGAGTAGATAGTGGAAAGCGGGAAGAACCCGTTTCGCCACTAGTCACTCACCACTCACCACGGACTACTTCCCCGACTCTATCCGTCATTCACGTCCCGCTCGTCACGCCGTGCGTGCCGGGCAAATTAAACGCTTCGAACAGTACATATGTACTGGAAACGCTGGTGCGTGCGGTGCAGGGCTGTCAGTCTGGCGAATTTTCCGGCATGGTCACAGCGCCAGTACATAAGGGCATTATTAATGACGCGGGAATCCCCTTTACCGGGCATACTGAATTTTTAGCGCAACTGACCGGCACGCCACAGGTTGTCATGATGCTCGCAGGTGGCGGGATGCGGGTAGCGTTAGTGACCACGCATCTGGCTTTGCGTGATGTGCCGGATTTTATTAGCGCAGCGCTGCTCGAATCCGTATTACGCATCCTTCACCACGATTTACAGCGGCGTTTCGGGCTGACCGATCCGCGTATTCTGGTGGCGGGGTTGAATCCCCACGCGGGAGAAGGCGGTCATATGGGACGGGAGGAAATTGAAATCATGATCCCCGTACTCGATAAATTGCGTGCTGCGGGTATCCGGGTCAGTGAACCGCTGCCGGCAGATACCTTATTTACGCCGGACAAGCTTGCACAATGTGATTGCGTGCTGACGATGTACCACGATCAGGGTTTGCCGGTCTTAAAACATGCGAGTTTCGGTCAGGGCGTGAATATCACCTTAGGCTTGCCGATTATCCGAACTTCGGTAGATCATGGCACGGCACTGGATCTCGCTGGCACGGGTAAAGCCAGCAGCGGCAGTCTGCTCGAAGCGCTTAAAGCCGCGGAACAAATGGCGAAATTTGAGCATTTGACACAAGCATCCTTTTAATTCACAACACATTCGCATAGTCGGTTTATTCTGCCGAAAACGGTTTATAAAATGCATAAAGCAAAAAAGAAATTCGGTCAGAACTTTCTGGTCGATCAAAATATCATCGCTGACATTATTGCCGCAATCAGACCGGAAATGGATGACAATCTGGTTGAAATCGGCCCGGGTTTGGGTGCGCTCACCCGTCCGCTGCTCAAAAAGCTAAAGCAATTGCATGTAGTTGAAATTGACCGCGACATTATCGCGCGCTTAGAAGCCGATTATCCTCAACCGTCGTTGAAACTCATCATTCATGCCGGTGATGCCTTAAAATTTGACCTCACTACGCTATCAGCCCCTTTGCGCATTGTCGGCAATTTACCCTACAACATTTCCTCACCTTTACTGTTTTATTTTGCAGATTATGCAGAACGCATCACTGACATGCATTTTATGCTGCAAAATGAAGTAGTCGAGCGTATGGTGGCGGATCATTCCACGCCGGCTTACGGACGCCTGTCAGTGATGCTGCAATACCGTTTTTATATGGAGAAGCTGCTTGATGTGCCGCCGGAATCTTTCCGGCCTGCGCCTAAAGTTAATTCAGCTATCGTGCGCATGATACCGCTGCCGGCTGACAAGATCATCGTTAAAAATGAAAAATTATTTGGTGAAATTGTCGGCACGGCATTCGGTCAGCGCCGCAAGACCTTGCGCAATACCCTGAAAGGGTATTTAAATGAAGCTGAGTTTGCCCAAATCGGCATCAACCCTCAGTTGCGCGCAGAAAATTTATCGGTAGCGTCGTTCGCTGCGATTGCGGCATTCGTGGATGCCCGAAATCCTTAAAATCATGCCGATAGTTCAGATCAAAGAACTGCGGGAATCGCCGGGCCGAATTATTTGGCTTAACTGTGCTCAGTCTGTCATCAGCACGACTTTTTTCTGTATCAATTCAACTTTGTAACCATCCGGATCTTCAATAAACGCCAGCACCGTCGTACCGTGTTTCATGGGCCCGGCTTCCATAATCACCTTGCCGCCACGCAGCCTGATTGTTTCGCAGGCTTCATAGGCATTTTCAACTTCGATGGCGATATGACCGAACGCATTACCCGGCTGATAAGCCTCCACCCCCCAGTTGTGCGTAAACTCAATCACCGCACCATGCGCTTCGTCAGTGTAACCTACGAAAGCCAGGGTAAATTTTCCTTCCGGATAGTCGGTGCGGCGCAGCAACTTCATGCCAAGCACCTCAGTATAAAAAGCAATGGCTTTATCCAGATCAACGACACGTAACATAGTATGTAAAAGGCGCATCAGATATTCCTCACTAAAAAATGGCACTCGGTAATAGCGGCTAAATAAGGTAAAATACCCGACCCGCATAATATCATTGCATACACCATGTCTGAAATTTTCCCGCTAGTAATGAGTTTTGCCGCCACAGATCCCAGTGGCGGTGCAGGTTTACAGGCGGATATACTCACGATTTCCAGCATGGGTTGCCATCCCTTGTCGGTCGTGACCGCAATCACCGTACAGGATACCAGCGGCGTTGAGGATGTGCTGCCGATTGAATCCGAATGGGTGGTAGATCAGGCACGCGCGATGCTCGAAGATGTGCCGGTTGCGGCTTTCAAGATCGGCATGCTGGGCAGTGTGGAAAATGTGGTGGCAATCGCTGAAATATTGGCGGATTATCCCGATGTGCCTTTTGTGCTGGACACCGTATTGGCTTCCGGGCGCGGCGACGAACTGGCCGATGAAGACATGCTCGATGCCATATGTGAACTGCTTATTCCGCAAGCCACCATTGTCACGCCAAACAGCATCGAAGCGCGTCGACTGGCATTGGATGAAGATAATGAAGAAGATGATCCTGATCTGGCGGAATGCGCCAGACGTATTCTGGAGATGGGCTGCGAATATGTGTTGATCACCGGGACACATGAGCAATCCGCAAAAGTCGTCAATACGCTGTACAGTGAACTGGGTGTAGTGCGCAGCGACACTTGGGAGCGACTGCCCGGCAGCTATCACGGCTCAGGCTGCACGCTTGCCTCTGCGATTGCCTCCTTGCTTGCGCAGGGCGCAGAAGTGCCTGAAGCCGTCAAGGAAGCGCAGGAGTACACCTGGCAAGCACTGAAATCGGGCTTCAAGCCAGGTATGGGTCAGTTCATCCCGGACAGGTTGTTCTGGGCGCGCGGCGAAGAAGATGATGAAGACAAACAGTTGAAAGTTGAAAGTTGAAAGTTGAAATCAGCGGACTTTACGCAATTACGCAGGAAGCGCAAGATACAGTTGAATTGCTGCACAAGGTAAGACTAGCCTTGCAAGGTGGCGTACGCCTGCTGCAATATCGCAACAAACTAGGCAGTGCTGCGCTGCGCCTGCAGCAGGCGATGGCCTTGCGCACGCTGACGCATGAGTTTAACGTCCCCCTGGTCATCAATGATGATGTGCAACTGGCGTCTGTCGTGGCGGCTGATGGCGTACATCTGGGCTTTGAGGATGGCAGTATTGCAGCAGCGCGGCAGGTGCTGGGCCGCGAAAAGCTCATCGGCGTTTCTTGCTACAATCGACTGGAACTGGCACAGGAAGCCGAGGCACAAGGTGCCGATTACGTGGCATTTGGTGCTTTTTTCGCCTCAACCGTCAAACCTGACGCGGCAATGGCAACGCTGAAACTGTTAACCCGGGCGCGCCGTGAGATTAATCTGCCCGTGGTGGCAATAGGTGGCATTACCGCTGAAAATGCTGGCGCAGTGCTGTCAGCCGGTGCGCATGCGCTGGCCGTAATTTCCGCCTTGTTCAATGCGCCGGATATACGGCAAGAAGCAAGCAAATTTGCTCATTTGAATACCCTGTTCATTTAGAAAGACTTGATATGACGCTACATAATCCCCTGATTTCCCATAATCAATCTCTTTTCGATGCATCGCTACTGCGCATCCCCGGCGGCGTCAACTCGCCGGTGCGCGCCTTTCGTTCAGTGGGAGGTACGCCGCTGTTTTTGCAGCGCGGCCGTGGTGCCTATGTCTGGGATGCCGATGACAAACAGTATATTGATTACGTAGGTTCATGGGGGCCGATGATCGCAGGCCATTGCCACCCCGAGGTGGTTAAAGCGGTACAGGATGCAGCGGCTAGCGGACTGGGCTTCGGTGCGCCGACAGCATCGGAGCTGGAAATGGCGGAATTGCTGTGCAAATTATTGCCGAGCCTGGAAATGGTCAGACTGGTGAGTTCCGGTACGGAAGCCACCATGACGGCGATACGTCTGGCACGCGGCTTTACCGGTCGCTCGCGCATTGTGAAATTTGAAGGCTGTTATCACGGCCATTCCGACGGTTTACTGGTCAAGGCAGGTTCAGGTGCATTGACTTTCGGCCAGCCAAGTTCTTCGGGCGTCCCCGCCGAGATCGCAGCACTCACAACTGTTTTGGATTACAACGATGCTGCCTCACTTGAGCGCGCCTTTTCTGAGGCGGGTGATGAGATTGCCGCCGTGATCGTGGAACCCGTAGCCGGCAATATGAATCTGGTCACGCCGAAGCGCGAATTTCTCGATGCGCTGCGCAATCTTTGCACTAAATATGGCGCCGTGCTGATACTGGATGAAGTGATGACCGGCTTTCGCGTCAGCCTGCAGGGCGCTCAAGGTTATTATGGCATCAAGCCTGACCTGATGACGCTGGGCAAGGTGATGGGTGGCGGCTTGCCTTCTGACGCATTCGGCGGGCGGCGCGACATCATGCAATGCCTGGCACCACTGGGTTCGGTTTATCAGGCGGGCACTTTGTCAGGCAATCCGGTCGCAGTCGCCGCAGGGCTTGCGACCTTGAAGCTGGTGCAGGCAGAAGGTTTCTATGAGCGTTTGTCGCAACGGGCGACTCAGTTGACCTGCGGACTGACGGCGAGTGCAGCAAAGCATGGCGTGGCATTTTGCGCGCAATCCATTGGCGGCATGTTTGGCCTGTATTTCAGCAAGACCATCCCTGCAAGCTATACGGAGGTAATGTCCTGTGACAAGGAAGCCTTCAACCGCTTCTTTCACGCGATGCTGGATGCCGGCGTGTATCTGGCACCTTCGGCATTTGAAGCGGGCTTTGTATCCTCCGCACACACTGAGGCAGATATCGATGAGACGATTGCCAAAGCTGACACAATTTTCTCGGGCTGGAAATAATGGGACTTTTTTCACAAGCGGTGTTTTACACCACGGTCAACCACATCAAGGATTTGCCGATGCATGGCGGTCGGGAAGTGGCATTTGTCGGCAGATCCAATGCAGGCAAATCCAGCGCGATCAACACGCTGGCCAATCATGTGCGGCTGGCTTATACCAGTAAAACCCCCGGGCGCACCCAACATTTAAACTATTTCGCATTGGGTAATGACAGCTACATCGTGGATTTGCCGGGTTACGGTTATGCCAAGGTGCCG
>CAIWRI010000067.1 GCA_903915035.1 uncultured Nitrosomonadales bacterium
ACGCGATTGCGTGGAAATTAAATACCCGTCCACGTAAGTCACTCGGTTTCAAATGTCCGGTTGAACTGTTCATGCCAGACGCTTTTGACTTTAAGCTACATCACGCAGCACTTTTTGCACTTGGTGCTTGAAACCGCCCTGGCTTGAATATTGCTTTATATAAACAAATGGAGGTCACTTGCAACGCATATTGATTATCGACGATGTAAGAGATCGTGCAGCCTGGCTCAAAGCCAGCCTTGAACTGGCTGAATACGTTGTGGTCGGCATACTAGCCTGGGAACAAGTGGACGAGGCTTCGATACAGGCAGCGCTGGCCGATGTCATCATCGTTGATGCCAATGCGCCCGGGCGGGATACGCTGGAACAAATCAGCCTGATGTCGAAAACGCTGGAAAAACCGGTAGTCGTACTGGGCGGGCAAAAGGATCAGCACAGCATTCAGGCTGCCATGCAAGCCGGAGTCAGTGCTTATGTGGCGCGCACAGTACAGAGCGAAGACCTGAGCGGCATCATCCAGGTGGCCGCGGCGCGATTTGCCGAACACAAGCGCTTACGCGATGAACTAAAAGAAGCGAAAAACCAGCTGATTGAACGCAAACTGGTCGATCGCGCCAAAGCTATCCTGATGGAAGATCACGGCTACAGCGAAGCGGATGCCTATAAGCGTATGCGCAATTTAGCAATGAGCAAGGGACGCCGGTTGGCACAGATTGCTGACGCCATCATTCTGGCCAAGGAGCTCAGTGAATAACCGATTACGCCGGTGGCAGACCGCCAGCACTCGCACGATCCGCTACGCGGCATTATTGACGATCTGGATCCCCGCTTGCGCGAGGATGACCGCGTTATCTTTGCAACGCGGTCAGTTTGCGATATTTCAAATAGGTGGTACGGGCATTCATCAGGGCAATGCGCCAGCCGGCCATTCCATCCAGCACGCCCAGTCTGATGAGATAAGTGCGCACAAACGCCCAGCCGCAGCTTAACGCAGCCCCCAACCAGCCTGAACGTTTACCCGCCGCTAACATCTGCTGTGCAGCAGCCGTTGAGTACTGTTCGACCTTGCGCTCTACATCATCGGCATTCAGATAACTGTAATGCAGCAATGGTTGTTGGAGCTTTTGTGTTTTGCCGGTCAACAATACCGACTCATGTACCAGACTTTCGGAAAACTTCCCCGCCCCGCGCCGGAACAGTCGTAACACATAATCCGGATACCAGCCGCAATGATGAATGAATTGGCCACAAAATTGCGACAGACGCGGGCAATAAAAGCCATCGACAAGCATCGCTTTCATCGCCTGTTCCAATTCGGCACGCAGCTCAGGGGTCACACGCTCATCCGCATCAATCGAAAAGATCCAATCGCCGGTCGCATAACCCAACGCACGATTTTTCTGCGGCCCGAAACCCGGCCAGTCAGCATGCAAATACACCTGCGCACCGGACCTGCGAGCGATGTCTGCGGTATCATCGTTACTGCCCGAGTCCACCACGATGAGCTCATCCGCCCATGCAACCGAGGCTAAGCAGGCCGCGATATTAGCCGCTTCATTTTTGGTGATAATAATGACAGACAATCTGGTCATTCGCTTCTCTGCTGAGGCTGATATTCCGGCACCCAGACAGCGAGTGCTGTTTTTACCTGTTCATCAGGCAGGGTGGCAACCTCAGTCCAAAGTAGCAGTTTTCCCAGCCATTCGCTATTTGCCTGGCGTGCCTGCGCGATGCGCAGCTTCGGATGAGGGGTCGGCAGTGTATGTTCGTTATCGGCCAGCAACTCTTCGTACAGTTTTTCGCCCGGGCGCAAGCCGCTAAATTCAATCTTTATTTCATCCTCAGTAAAACCGGAAAGCCGGATCAACTGTTTTGCCAGATCGACAATTTTCACCGACTCGCCCATATCCAGCACAAAAATCTCGCCGCCCTGCCCCATCAATCCGGCTTGCAATACCAGTTGCGCGGCCTCCGGGATAGACATGAAATAACGGGTAATTTCGGGGTGTGTGACAGTAATCGGGCCGCCCTGCGCAATTTGCGCACGAAATTTCGGAATCACGCTGCCGGTGCTGCCCAGCACATTGCCAAAACGCACGATCACGAACCGTGTGCCTGCTGAAGATTGCAACGCCTGACAGACCATCTCGGCCAGCCGTTTGGATGCGCCCATGACATTGGTCGGATTAACCGCCTTGTCGGTCGAAATCATCACAAACTTATTGATTCCATGCCGCTGCGCTGCACGCGCCACTGTCCAGGTGCCCAGCACATTATTGCGTATCGCCTGCCAGCTATTGTGCTGTTCCATCATAGGCACATGTTTATAAGCCGCCGCGTGAAACAGCACCGATGGCGTATGCAAGCGCAGCATTTCATCCACCCGCTGGGCATCGCGCACATCGCCAATCAGACAAACAAAAAGCAGCGCTGAAAAAACCTGCTGCAACTCTTGCTCCAGCGTATAAAGCGCAAATTCACTTTGTTCAAAAAGCACCAGTTTGGCAGGCTTAAAACGCGCAATTTGGCGACACAACTCAGAACCAATCGAACCGCCCGCACCAGTCACCAGCACCGTCTTGCCGGCAATCAGTTCTTGCAATCCCTCTGTGTCCAGCACCACCGGATCTCGCCCCAGCAAATCATCCAGCTCTATCGGGCGCAATTGCGACACGGCGACCTTGCCACTCATCAAATCGTCAAAAGAGGGCACGGTAAGCACTTGCACTTTCGCCGCATTACACAATTGAATCGCACGCTGACGCTGCTGGTGAGAGCTCGACGGCATGGCGATGATCACACGCCCGACACCGAGATAGTCAACCCAGTGCATCAACTCATCCAGACGACCCAACACTTTGACGCCATTCAGAAGACAGTTTTTCTTATTCGTATCGTCATCCAGGAAGCCCACCAATTGCCAGCTTTCATTTTTCGCCAGATCCTTGGACAGCGTCACCGCAGCGTCGCCGGCACCGAGCACCAGCACCGGTTCTGCGGACAAATGCATATAGCCTTGAAAGCGAGTTTCTTTCCACATACGGTATAAAATCCGGCTGCTGCCCATCAACAAAATCAGCAACAGCGGATTGAGCACCAGCACGGAACGCGGTACAACCAGATTGCTGCGCAGCATCCACAACATGAAAGGAATGCTGATTGCCGCAAACAGCACAGCCAGTACGATGCGACGCAAGTCGTTCAGGCTGGCATAACGCCAGATGCCGCGATACAAACCGAACTGCCAGAATATCGCCAGTTGCAGCGGCACCACCCAGAGCAAGGTATGCTGCATTTCAAGCTTGAAACTGACAGGCAAATCAAAGTTGAAGCGCAGTAAATAAGCCAGCATCCACACAATCCCGCACGCTACCAAGTCGTGCAGGATGGCTAGCGTCGTGCGCAGATTAGATTTACGCAGCATGACGAGCCGCCTTGTGCTGATACCAGCGCGTATCTATCCACAGACACAACCCCCAATAGACCATCAGCCAAAATACCAGCAGACCAGTCTGCCCGCCGACATCCAGACGCAAGGCGAACAAAGCCGACAGCCCGACAGCTGACATCAACGCATATTCGGCAAGTGCGGTATTGCGGTGTCCCCAGCCTGTTTGCACCAGACGCTGATAATAATGACTGCAATGCGCATCGGAGAGCTTTTCTCTGTTCCTTGCGCGTTTAAACAGGGTGACGCTGGCATCTACGACAAAGGGTGAAAACACCAGCAAGGGATACCAGAAGGACCACAGATCCAGCTTCCAGCCCCAGATACCAAACGCTGCCGCCATAAATCCCAGCGGGATAGAACCTGCATCGCCCATGAAAATACGGGCGGGATGAAAATTATGATACAGAAAACCACTTGCCGCAGCGGCTATGGTGAAATTCATCAGGGCAAAAGTTTCATTACCCCCCGTCCAGGCGGCAATCCCGTAAAAACTGAAGCCTGCTAACGCCATGCCGCCCGCTAAACCATCAGAGCCATCCATAAAGTTATACAGGTTGGTCATCCAGACAATATATAGCAGCAGTGGCAACATCCAGATCCAACTGATTCCGGCGCCCGCCAGCACCACCGCGGCTGCGATGAAATGCCCTGCCAGTCGTACCCCCGGGGTCAAGCCGCACATATCGTCAAGCAGTGACAGCACAAACAATCCCAGCACAGGCACGACGATCCACCACACCCACGCTTGGAAGAACCAGCCTGCCAGGATGCCCGTCATCAAGGCGATCCCGCCAGTACGCGGCACGGGCACTTTATGCAATGAACGTTCGTTGGGAATATCCTGAATCTTGCCATGCTTGCGCAATATCAATGCCAGCAGCAGTGTGACAATGGCGGCAATCAGCGGTAAATAAGGATTCATGAAGGCACGGGCAGATTAAACAGCATGGATTTTAAGACTCAACATGATTAACGTGCGTAAGATATTTATTTCAACGTCTGAATTGATATTCTATATCCACAAAAGATATATTTTTTGTTCGTGTATTTTCGTGGACAAACAGCTTTTCATTCAATTAGACACGAAGTTAAATAACTAAAATCAGGGTGTTGGACACTATAAATTACTTGTTTGATGCTCTTAAAACCCGCGTCCACGAAAAACACGAAAATGATATTGTGGTATTTCTTTGATTATTTTTGTTGAAGAATTGGTGTTTAATGATCCACAACGAATCAGATTGGGTCAATTTTAACAGTTTGTACAGGACTCGTATCAGCATTGTCAAGGTTAAAGGACTTCAAACACTGTGCAAAAACCATGGCCGGGGTGAGGAGCAACTGACACGGTGGCAGCCCCTTTATGGAATCGAGGATGGGACACTCGCGTTTAAAACAGGGTGAACAATCAAGGCCGCTGGTCAGATGCAAACAGGATTTTTCCATAATGCCGCTGTAACCCGGATCGGTCGGGCCATGCAGCATGATGCCGCGAATATCCAGCACCGTTGCCAGATGGCCTATGCCTGTTTCAACACTGACGAAGCCTTGTGCATGCAGCAAGACAGCCATCAGTTCAGTCAATGACATTCGCGACAAAACTTTCCCGCCGACAGAAGCAAGTCGCAGCGCACGCTGCTGCTCTTCTTCATTGCCCCAGGGCAGCAAACATCGCCAGCCCTGCTTTGTTAGCAATTGCACCAATTCCCGCCAGTAGCACTCCGGCCAGTATTTGCTGTTCCAGGTTGTGCCGTGCAACAGCACGATAGCGCGCCTGTCAGAATCAAGCGGCTCATTTTCCCGGCGAAAGACGTCCAGACCATAGTTTGCCGGGGCGGATATATCCGCTGCAAACAGCAGGGCGATCAGTTGGCGGTTTTTGTCGATCACATGCAGGTCTTGCGCTACGCTGGCTGTTTTTTGATAAAATCTTGCCGCCAGTGATTCACGGGCGCTGTCCGCTGCAAAACCGTAGATATCCGCACCGGCCAGGCGTGACAGCAACGCGCTTTTCAATAAGCCTTGCGCGTCGAGCACCAGATCATATTTTTCCGCTTTGAGTTGCCGCTTCAGTCCGCGCAACAATTTTGGCAATTTCCACCAGGTCTTTTTATGGCGGCGCAGCGGCACCGTAATCACTTTATTGACGGCAGAATGCCAGCTCACCATCTCGGCAAAAGCGGGCTCCACCAGCCAATGCAGGGTTGCATCGGGAAACCGGCGACGCAAATCACTGATGGCCGGAAATAAATGCAAAATATCGCCCAGTGAGGACAATCTGACGATGAGAATTTTCATATTCAATAAGTGGCGGTTATCAATTTTCCGGTTGCTTTTTCGTCGTTATCTGCAAACCCTGCTCCAGGGTATAAGGCGGCGTCCAGCCCAGTTCACGGCGAATTTTGTTGCTGTCAACCTGCAAGGAACCTAACAAACGTTCGATCTGCTCGGTACGATTGGTCAAGCGCCCCGCCAGTTTCAATAATGCCTGCGGACAGTGAAACAGGCGTGCAGGACACCCCATTCCTTGAGTCAATTGGCGCAACAAATCTGATGTGGAAATATCTTCACCATCACTCAGCAGATAAGTTTGACCTGAAGCGGCAGGATGCATCGCACATAGTATCAGCGCATCCACAAAATTACCCAGATAAATCAGGCTGCGGCGATTTTTGACCGTCGCCAGCGGCAGCGGAATACCCCGCGCCAACACATTGAGCATCTGCGCAAAGTTGCCTTTCACGCCCGCACCATAAACCAGCGGAGGTCTGCCGATGACTATTTCCAGACCTGTTTCTGCGGCGATGCTGTGCAGGGCCTGTTCAGCTTCCCACTTGGAAACGCCATAGTTATCCCGTGGGTCAGGCGTATCCGACGCTGAGAATCGCCTGATCCCATCAGTCGCCTCGCCGTTCACCTTGATTGAACTGACAAAAACGAAGCGCTGCACCCCGGCTGCCGCAGCAACTCGCGCAAGATGCGCTGTGCCTGCAACATTGACACGGCGAAATTCCGCCACAGGATCAGTGGAGTCATCCTGCATGACATGCACCCGGGCGGCCAGGTGAATCACCGCGTCTACGCCCTGTAATGCTTGAGTCCAGTTAGCGTCCTCCAAGTCCAGCACCACAGGTTCAACCCCGGCGGGTAGCGCACAGGACTGTCTGGTTGCACCCCTGACCTCTATACCACGTGCTATAGCCTCACAGCACAAAGCCTGCCCGACAAAGCCATTAGCACCGGTTACTAATAGTTTCATGCTTGTTCCTCCCGTCTTTGTATAAGTCAGTGCAAATTTCTGAACACCTCGTTGAGCAAGCCCTTCATATTGGCGAGTGACATCTGCCAAACATTTAAATAACACAACCGCTTGCTAACGAGCAAAAAAGCCGCTGCCAGCATGACTGGCTGGTTTTAATGCATTTCAAGCTGAGCATGCCTCGATGTTGCAGGCGCCATTAGTCCATTTGGACTATAGACATCAGCTAAGCAAGCTTTATACTTGCAGCAAGTTAACAATCCCGTTTTGAGGGATTATATTCAGGAAATTTACCATGCGCCGTTTAATTTTAACTTCTTTTGCTGCACTGTTCATCTGTTCCGGTGCGGCCAGCGCGACTACTTTCAACGGTAACAATGTTGATCTGGTCGGTTCAGCCCAAATGGTTGGCAGTGACCTGCAATTAAACAATACTTATTGGCAGGCTGGCGCAGCGTGGCTTAATTCCCCCATATCTACCGGCAGTTCATTCACCGCGACTTACAGCTTCTCTCTTGATAATACCACTGGCGGCGCGATGGCTGATGGCGTTGCTTTTGTCATGCAAGGAAACGGCACGAACGCACTTGGTCAAGTTGGCGGGAATATCGGCTATACAGGACTAAACGGGGTTGGTTCAGTTACGCAAACCTGGAGCAATAACACCGCGGGTCTGAATACGAACGGCAATGCGTACAACACCCAGGCAGCTCCTACCAACTTGGGTAATGCCAGTTTTGTAACCGGAACCGAAACAGTTGCGTACAATGCTTCGACAAATCAGTTGACTATGACCGGGAACCTGAATGTGGCAGGCACTAACTATGCAATCAGCGACGCGGCGAATATCAATCTGGCAGGTAAGTTTGGCTCAACTATGACGGTTGGTTTCACGGGTGGTACGGGTGGCAGTTATGCGGATCAAAGAATCACAAGTTTCAGTATTTCTGCTGTGCCGGAACCGGAAACCTACGGCATGATGCTGGGCGGCTTGGGTTTGCTGGGTTTCATGGTACGTCGCAAGAAATCAGCTTAAGCTAAATACTGAGCCACAAAGGGAGTAGTGTCCTTTTGTGGTTTTTTGTTCTCAATATCTGAGATTATCCATCCAAACGCAAGTTTAGCTGAAAAACGGATCGTCGCGTATATCCGCTCCCGAACAATAAATTTTCAAACGGGGAATTTGCAAGCCGTAATTTACGACTTTATTAGGCGGGAATTATAATGTGCAAACCTCGTAACTTGACGGTAACGTATTTAGCCAAGTTACGAGATTTATTGTGTCTAGCCTGTAAAAACTATTTGTCTTCGTAAATTACTCGACAGTAACCGATTTAGCCAGGTTACGAGGCTTATCAACATCGGTGCCCTTTTGCAGTGCAACATAATAAGCCAACAATTGCAGCGGAATAGTGTGCAATATCGGGCTCAAAAAGCCTGCATGTTCCGGCATATGCATGATGTGTACGCCCTCTTCCTCACGGATATGCGTATTGGCATCGGCAAATACATACAGTTCGCCGCCGCGTGCGCGCACTTCATGAAGATTGGATTTTAGTTTTTCCAGCAGGGCATCGTTAGGCGCAACTGAAATTACCGGCATATCCTTATCGACCAGTGCTAACGGGCCATGCTTGAGCTCTCCCGCTGGATATGCTTCGGCATGAATGTAGGAAATTTCCTTGAGTTTAAGTGCGCCTTCCAGCGCAATCGGATAATGCATGCCGCGTCCCAGGAACAAGGCATGCTGTTTATTGGCAAATCGCTCCGCCAATGTTGCAATCAGCGGTTCCATATCCAGCACCTTCTGCGTGGCTGCCGGCAGATGGCGCAAAGCGTGCAAATGCGCCTGCTCGCTCTGGGCGGTCAGGCGATTGCGCTGCTTTGCCAGTACCAGCGTCAACAGGAATAAGGCAACCAATTGCGTGATGAAAGCTTTAGTAGATGCCACACCGATTTCGGGGCCTGCACGAGTCAAAAACCGCAGCTTAGCCAGTCGTACCAGCGCACTTTCCGGCACATTACAGATGGCCAGCGTATGCACATGCCCCAGGGCAATCGCGTGATGCAGCGCCGCCTGCGTATCTGCTGTTTCACCCGATTGGGACAGTACCACTACCAGCGCTTTCGGGTTCGGCACACTGGTGCGATAACGATATTCGCTGGCGATTTCCACCGTGCATTGAATCCCTGCGATTTCTTCCAGCCAGTAACGCGCAACCAGTCCTGCGTGATAGCTGGTGCCGCAAGCCAATATCAATATGCTGTCGATATCGGCAAACGCTGTCGCAGCCTCTGCACCGAAAATACCCGGCAAGATAGCCTGACTGTTGCAGACCGATTCGAGTGTATCGGCAATTGCCTGTGGTTGTTCGTGAATTTCCTTCTGCATGTAGTGGCGATACTTGCCCAAAGACACGCTTTCATTGCTGATTTCGCTGATCTGCACCGGACGCACCGTCAGTTCGCCAGATGCATTGTATATCCGGTAACTCATGCGCTCGATTTCGACCAGATCGCCTTCTTCAAGATAGACGACTTTATTGGTGACTGGCAACAGCGCGGACACATCGGATGCGATAAAGTTTTCTCCGATACCGATGCCCATCAGCAGCGGGCTGCCACGACGCGAGCAAATCAGTTGATCCGGATTGTCGGCCGAAATCACGCCGATGGCATACGCCCCCACCAGTTCGGTCAGCGCAATTCGGGTGGCGGCCAGCAAGGAAATGCCACTTGCATAATGACTGTGTATCAGGTGTGCAATAACTTCGGTATCAGTATCGGAAGTAAACACATAACCTGCCGCGGTCAGTCTTGTTCGCAGTGATTCGTAATTTTCGATGATGCCGTTATGCACCACAGAGATCATTTCACGGCTGGTATGCGGGTGCGCGTTGCGCTCGCTCGGTATGCCGTGCGTCGCCCAGCGGGTATGCGCAATACCTAGCACTCCCTGAATATCAGCACTCTTGTTAGTCAACTCAGCAACGCGTCCGGTGCTTCTTGCACGCGCTAACCTGCCTTCGCGAACCACAACCAGACCGGCCGAGTCATAACCGCGATATTCCAGCCGCTGCAAACCCTCCAAGAGAATAGGGACAACATTTCGTTGTGCTACTGCGCCTACGATTCCACACATAAGAGATTACCCAATTGATAGTTGATAGTTGATAGTTGGTCAGTGGTAAGTGGTAAGTCTTCTACTCTCTACTAACTACTCACCGGTTTATTCTTCACAGGTCTTGACCATCCGCTGATGGTCAGCTGCTTACTGCGCGATAGCGTCAGTTCATCGGGCGGCGTATTGCGCGTTATCGTTGATCCGGCACCAATGGTCGAACCTTTGGCGATGGTAACAGGTGCTACCAGTTGCGTATCCGAGCCGATAAACACATCATCCTCAATGATCGTGCGGTATTTGTTTGCACCGTCATAGTTGCAGGTGATCGTCCCCGCACCGACATTCACCCTCGCACCTATGCTGGCATCACCGATATAGCTCAAGTGATTCGCTTTACTGTTAAAACCAATCTCACTGTTTTTAATTTCGACGAAATTGCCCACATGTACCTCATTGTGCAGCTTTGCACCGGGTCGCAGACGTGCATAAGGGCCAATACGACAATCTGCGCCAACGACGCTTTCATCAATATGACTATAGGGAGCAATCTGCGTGCCCTCGGCAATGGTCGCATTTCTGATGATGCAATACGCACCAATCTGTACCTTATTTCCGAGCGTCACCTTACCTTCAAAAATACAGCCTACGTCAATTTCCACATCGCGACCGCAGGCAAGCTCCCCACGCACATCAAGCCGTTCAGTATCCATAAGCGTAACGCCAAAAGCCAGCAACCGATTCGCCTGTACCCGTTGCCAGGTTCGTTCCAGCACGGCTAATTGTGATTTACTGTTGATACCCTGAATTTCCCACTCAAATGCAGGTTGTACTGTATGTACTGCAACACCGGCATCGACAGCCATGCCAACGATGTCGGTCAGGTAATATTCACCTTGTGCATTGTTGGTTTGCAAGCCTGTAAGCCATGTTCTCAGCAGTTTTGTCGGTGCCAGCAGAATACCGGTATTAACCTCACGGATTTCCCTGATTTCAGGCGTGGCATCCTTTTCTTCGACGATACTGATCACATCGCCCGATTCATTTCGCACGATGCGGCCGTAACCTGCCGGATTATCCATATTGACCGTCAACAGGGTCAGTCCGCTACCTGTCTGCTGCATCTGATGCAACGTAGCGTACTGAATTAAAGGTACATCGCCATACAGCACCAGTGTATAGCCTTCGTCAGCCAGCAGCGGCATAGCTTGTTGCACAGCATGTCCTGTACCTAGTTGCGGTTCCTGTAGCACGAAGCTGATATCGGAAGATGATAATGCCTGCGGCACGGCTTCTCCACCATGGCCGTACACCACAATCGTCTTGCCGGGATGCAAGAGCTTTGCACAATCCACCACATGCCGCACCATTGTTTTCCCCGCCAGTGCATGCAAAACTTTGGGCTTGTCGGAATACATCCGCGTGCCTTTACCGGCAGCAAGTATGACTACATTCAGATTATTCATGATTTTCCGTGTTTACGGCCTAAAGGTTACAGGTTACAGGTTACAGGTTACAGGTTACAGGTGTGATTTTACCTGAAATGGCAATCATGGAATTTAATTCTGATATTTTTGACACAAAAAAAGGCAGCCAGGGCTGCCTTTTTTTGTGAATAAAACAAATAATACTAGTGACCCACCTGCTTGCGAATTTGTGAAATCAAACGCAATTGTGCGAGTGCTTGCGCAAGTTCAGATTCAGCCTGGGCGTAATCAAGATCTGATGTACGATTTTTCATCGCTTCTTCCGCTGATTGCTTGGCTGCCATTGCCCGCGCTTCATCCAGATCTTTGCCGCGAATGGCAGTATCTGAAAGAATCGTCACGACATCGGGTTGCACTTCAAGCATGCCACCGGATACATAGATCAACTCTTCTTCTGCCTGATCTGGACGTAGAATTCTGACTGAACCTGGCTTAATACGAGTCAATAAAGGCGTGTGACGGGGATAAATTCCCAACTCACCCATTTCTCCCGGAACGATGACTATCTCCGCCAGTCCGGAGAAAATTAATTCCTCCGCACTGACAACATCAACATGTACTGTCATGGCCATGATGTCCCCTTAATTAGAGTGTCTTGGCTTTTTCGACGGCTTCTTCGATCGTGCCAACCATGTAGAATGCCTGTTCCGGCAAGTGATCGTAATCTCCGTCTACAATTCCTTTGAAGCCCTTGATTGTTTCTTTCAAGGTCACGTACTTGCCCGGGCTGCCGGTAAATACTTCAGCAACGTGGAACGGTTGTGACAGGAAACGCTGAATCTTACGGGCACGAGCTACCGCCAGCTTATCTTCAGGTGCCAATTCGTCCATACCCAGAATCGCGATAATGTCACGCAGTTCCTTGTAACGTTGCAGATTTTGCTGAACTTTACGGGCAACCGAATAATGTTCTTCACCCACAACCAAAGGATCGAGTTGGCGGGAAGAGGAATCCAGCGGATCAACAGCAGGATAAATACCCAGGGAAGCGATGTCGCGAGACAACACAACCGTTGAATCCAGATGCAAGAAAGTTGTCGCAGGTGCAGGATCGGTCAAGTCATCCGCAGGTACATAAACGGCCTGAACCGAAGTGATGGAACCTACCTTGGTTGAAGTGATGCGTTCTTGCAAACGGCCCATTTCTTCAGCCAGCGTCGGTTGGTAACCCACCGCTGAAGGCATACGGCCCAGCAAAGCGGATACTTCCGTACCGGCCAGTGTGTAACGGTAAATATTGTCAACGAAAAACAGAATATCACGGCCTTCATCACGGAACTTTTCAGCCATGGTCAAGCCTGTCAGCGCAACACGCAGACGGTTACCAGGCGGTTCGTTCATTTGTCCGAACACCATGGATACTTTATCCAGTACGTTGGAGTCTTTCATTTCGTGGTAGAAGTCGTTACCTTCACGAGTACGCTCACCCACACCTGCAAACACCGACAGACCGCTATGCTGTTTAGCGATATTGTTGATCAGTTCCATCATGTTCACGGTCTTGCCCACACCCGCACCACCGAACAGACCAACTTTACCACCCTTGGCAAACGGGCAAACCAGATCAATCACTTTGATCCCGGTTTCCAGCAAGTCAACAGAAGGTGACAATTCATCAA
>CAIWRI010000068.1 GCA_903915035.1 uncultured Nitrosomonadales bacterium
AATAGCTGATATTGATACCCTTCATGAATAATTCACGGTCGTCGATTTGTCCGGTGAGGGCCGATTGCAGAAGGTGCTTGATCTCGACATCCTTCACCACGCTGCGCTCCATTGCGGACAGGTAATCGGATTTATCCACCGCGTTCCAGTCGATGACACGCTTGATCTCTTTTTTTAACATCAAATCCAGCCATATTCTCGTAGTGCGACCATTACCTTCACGAAAAGGGTGGGCAACATTCATCTCTACATATTTCTCGATAATTTGCTCAAAAGTCTGTTGCGGCATGGTGCTGATATGTTTTAACGATGATTCAAGGTACATTACTCGCGCAAAAGCGGTTGTGCCCTTGGCGATATTGACATCGCGCAGTTGCCCTGCAAAATCATAAATTTCACCAAACAAATAAGCATGTATCTGCGCCAACCCATTGAACGTGCCGACTTCCATGCGGTCGATTTCCCCGCTTTCAAATAACTGTTTGGCTTTTTTCTTGCTGATTTTCTCTTCGGCTTTATTCAATTCAAGCTGATTTGTGATGAGCAACTTATTGGGTAAAATCATTGTGTACTCCTTAATCTCTTGCGCTGTTTTTTTCTTCACTATACACATTCAATCCCGAAATCTCGCGCCCCTGAGCTAATTCTTTGAGCATTCGATATTGGTGTTTTCTTCCACGCAGCCATCCTGGAATTTGTTAAATTCTTCGCGGGTTTGGCGATCAAGGTCTTTGCGATCAACCACGAACAAACACTTTTCAATATCGGGGTTGTCTTTGAGCAGGGTGGAGGCTTTGAACGAAGTGAGCGTCTTGCCGCTGCCGGTGGTGTGCCAGATATAGCCATTGCCGCGGTTCTGGTGGATGCAATCGACAATAGCCTTAACCGCAGGCGTGACGAACTCATCGAGCAGGCGGGCGAATTCGGCATCGGTGAGTTGGACGCGGTTCAGCGCCTCGAACTTGCTGCGAAAGTTTTGCTCCAGCGAAGCGCGGTCACGGATGTCGGGGCGGCAGGTGTATTTGAGTTGCGCAAGTTTCTCTATAAAGTCTTTTTCAATATGACTTTCCGTGGTGGTCATCGGGGATTTCTTCGGTATGTTATTTTTGCCATTGTAGCAAACTTATCAGCTTTACTTGGCTATCTCATTAACCCGCCAGCGTGAATACCAGCAGCGTGCATTTCGCACTGCGCCCTTCAAACCAATCATGCGGGCTGCCGTCCGCCACTGTTTTTAACCGCGGTGATTTTAATCAACAGCGGACATTTCTACTTGGGAGAAAGCGGACATTACTACTTTGCGCTAAGCCCGTGACAGGCACACCCTTTACACCCGATCCAGCTTAAAAGGATGGGGTGGGTAGTTACCATCAAAATTGATTGAAGCAGCAGGGGTAGCGCAGAAAAGGGCTTACCGAATTAACTGTAAGTCATTATTTATTTTGTCAGAACGATCAGATTCAAACTGATGACCTCTTGGATGTCGAAATAGCACTTTACATCTAAGTTATTAATTTAATTAACCATTTCTCCCTGTAAAAATAAAGCCGTATGCAATATTCGAGAGGCAGTAACAGGCATGATCAGAAAAAAACGAATACGCAGCCAGGATTAAGTCGGTTTTCAAGCAACGATGCTATCGACTAAATTGCTCACATCTTGTAGCGTCTTGATTTCAATGCGTTCATCCGGAAATTGGATGGTGAATTTATCTTCAAGATTGAACATGAATTCCATAACAGAAAGCGAATCTAAGCCTAAACTTTCTAGCGTAGCATCAGGAACCAGGTTTTCAAGTTTCAGGTCGAATTGTTCGGCCATCATGCGCTGTATTACGGGGAGTGAGCTCATCGTTAAGTCGATTCAGTAATTATTTGAGGGTATTATTCTGCGTGATTGATAACGAGCATCGAGTCAGGTCTATTCCACCATCCACCGCCCAGCGCCTGATAAAGCGCAACGGTCACGCCTAGTCGTCCGGCCTGAGCCTGTATCAGATGAATTGCGGCCAACTGATCATTTTGTTCAGCCATTAACTGCGCCTGATAATTGACTGCGCCCAACTGATATTGTTTGCGTGCAAGTTCAGCCGAAATCGTTGCCGCTTGTGCGCCTGCTGCTGCGGCTTTGAGCACCGAGGCATCCGATTGTATCGTGTATAAAGTGTCTGCCACGTTCTGCAATGCAGCAATCACCGTGCTGCGATATTGCGCACCCGCACCGATCAATGCCTGTTCAGCCGCGCGTGAACGGGCTTTTAACGTCCCTCCGTCAAAAATCGTCTGACTGACACTGGCTGCCAGATTAAAGAATCCTCCGCCGGAACGGAACATCCAGGCAGGACTATCTGCCATCCCACCGATTGCCGCTGTCAGCGCAAATTGCGGTAAGCGATTGGCAATGGCAACACCTGCCTGTGCACTGGCATAATGCAATTGCTCTTCAGCTGCTCGCACATCCGCTCGTTGTTCGACAATTCTGGAAGGAAAACTGAGCGGCAATTCAGCGGGCAGATGAATATTTGAGAGCTCAAACTTCTCATTCACATCGACATCCGGCGTATTGCCTGCCAGTGCGCGTATCAAATCGCGGGTTTGTTGCAACTGGGCCTGAAGTGGCGGCAAGGACTGTTCCTGCGATGCGAGCGCAGCTTGTTGTGCGGCTACCTCGGCATTAGATACATCACCTAACTTGTATTGAGTCTGCAAAATATCAAGTATTTCCCGATTAATACTAACCACTTTTTCCATCGCGGAAATCTGCGAGCGCAACGCGGCTTCCTGTATTGCAGCAGCAACGACGTTCGATGCGAGCGTAAGACAGGTCGCTTCAAGCTGCAATTTTTGCACTTCTACCTGCGTTTGAGCCGATTCGACCATTCTGCGGTTAAGCCCGAACACGTCCGGCACGTAGCCTACGGTTAATTGCGCAACATGAAAATTGTAGTAAGCCGGGCCCACGGGGTTTGTAGTCGTTGAAATGATGTCGCCATTACCCTGTGGCCCAGGTGAATTCCCACCATAATTGCCGGCCAATTTATTGCGTGATGGCGAATAACTTAAGCCGGCCGTCGGATAGAAAAAACCCTGCTGTGCAACTACATTTTGCTGTGCGCCACGCAAGGCGGCCTCGGCAGAAGCGATATCCGGATTGGCCTTGAAGACACGTTCTACCAGTGAGTTAAGCTCAGGCGAGCCAAACTGTGTCCACCAATCAAAGGGAATATCTGCTTTCATGTCGAATTGCTGCAGCGCTCCTGCCAGGACAGGTGCAGCAGAAAGGGCATTAGTCGGTGCATAACCGGTAGCCTTGGGCGCATCAGGTCGTTTGAAATCGGGGCCAACCGCGCAACCTGCGACCAGGGTGAGTAAAGCAAGGCTACCGATTTTAAGGGCAGTGTGTAATTTTGAAAAAGTTTTCATCATGCGTCCCCTGTCGAAGCGACGTCGAGCATTTTCAATGGCGATTTACGTTTGGAAAAAAGATCAATCAGCAGCGGTAATATGATCAACACCAGTATGGGAGCTAACAAAATTCCGCCGACCACCACCAAAGCCAGCGGTTTTTGCACCTGTGAGCCGATGCCGGTTGCAAATGCGGCCGGCAAAAGACCTACACACGCAGCACAACAGGTCATCATCACGGGCCGCAACCTGGTTTGACAGGATTTCTGAATGGCTTGCGAACGTTCTTCGCCGCTTTCGATGAGCTGATTAAAATACGTCAGTACAATAATGCCTTCCATCACAGAAATCCCGAACAGCCCGATAAAGCCAATCGCCGCCGACACGCTGAAGGCAGTTCCTGTCACATAGAGCGCAAAAATCCCGCCTATCAGAGCCATCGGCATTACGCTGGCGGCCAGCAGCGTATCGGTAATCGAACTGAAGTTGAAAAACAGCAGCAACATAATCAGTCCAAGGCTCAACGGCACGACGATTTTCAATCTATCCATCGCCTCATTCATCTGGCCGAACTCACCTACCCATTCCATCCGGTAACCACCGGGCAACTTTACTTGTTCCGCCACCTTTTGCTGCGCTTCCATCACCGCACTGCCCAAATCGCGACCGCGTACACTAAACTTGATTGGAATATAGCGCTCTTGTCCTTCACGATAGATAAAAGAGGCGCCGGAAACCAGTTTAACGCTTGCAACATCGGCAAGCGGAATCTGAATCGTACCGTTTTGGCCTTGTGCACCAATGGTGATCCGTTTAATCGCATCCAGACTCTGTCGGTTATGTGGTGATAGTCGCACAATGACGGGGAAATTCCGGTCGCTGCCATCTTCATACAAGTTGCCAGCTGCCTGCCCGCCTATGGCGGCCTGTACCGTCGCGTTAATATCACCTGGTGCCAAACCGTAGCGTGCCGCCTTTGCGCGATCAATGTCGATCTTGACTGTTGGCTGCCCAAGCGCTCTGAAGATGGACAGGTCAGTAACTCCCGGCACCGTTGCCATCACTTTCTGAATCTGATTCGCCGTTTTTTCAAGCACCTCCAGATCATTGCCAAATAGTTTTACCGAGTTCTGACCTTTCACACCGGAGGAGGCTTCTTCCACGTTGTCTTCGATGTATTGCGAAAAGTTAAACTCCACACCCGGGAATTCGGCCTGCATCTTTGCGCTGATTTCTTCAGTCAGCTTTTCCTTATCAACGCCTTTGGGCCAGGTATCGAAGGGAATTAACGGTACAAAAAATTCAGCATTGAAAAAGCCGGTTGCATCGGTACCATCGTCAGGGCGGCCATTTTGCGAGATAACGGTTTGCACTTCAGGATAACGCTTGATCAGCGTGCGCATCCGGTTGACATACGCATTACTCTCTTCCAATGAAATTGAGGCCGGCATCGACGCCCTGATCCACATATTCCCCTCTTCCAGTTTTGGCATGAACTCCATCCCCAGCGAATGCACAGCGAAGCCAGCCATGACCATCAGCAGCGCGGCCAGACCTAACATCAATACCCGATTGGCGAGTGAAAAACCGATTACCGGCGTGTAAATACGCCGCATCCATTCCACTGCTATGGTTTCAGTCTCAGCGACATGTGCCGGCAACAACAACGAACTTAATGCAGGGGCTATCGTGAAGGTCGCGACCAGTCCGCCAATAATGGCATAGGCATAAGTGGAGGCCATCGGTCCGAAAATATGCCCCTCCACGCCGCTCAATGTAAACAGCGGAATAAAACCTGCGATGATGATCGTAGCGGAGAAAAAAATCGAGCGGTTGACTTCGGTTGCCGCAAAGGCAATGTGTGCCAGTTTTCCGTGCAGCGAACTGTCAGGACGAACATGCAGCATGAAAAGCGGCGCTTCTGCGTGGGTTTTTTCTTTACTTTCAGAAAGATGGCGATAAATATTTTCCACCATAATCACCGTCGCATCGACAATCAGGCCAAAATCGATGGCGCCTACCGATAGCAGATTGGCGGATTCTCCACGCAAGGTCATGATGATAATAGCAAAAAACATCGCGAAGGGAATGGTGGCACTCACGATGATGGCACTGCGTAAATTACCCAGAAAAACCCACTGCACAATGAAAATCAACACAATACCGAATAACAGATTTTCAAGGACCGTACGCGTGGTCACGTTGATCAACTCACTGCGGTCATAGATACGCTCGATGTGCACGCCCGGTGGCAAAATTCCGGATGCGTTAATCTTTTCAAGTTCAGCTTCGACTCGTTTGATGGTCGGTGTGCTTTGTTCACCGCGCCGCATCAGCACGATACCCTGCACGATATCATTATCCTGATCATTCCCGGCAATCCCCAATCGCGGCAGATTGCTCACGTTCACCTTGGCGATATCGCTGACCAGCACCGGTGTACCATTGCTCGCGGTGAGCATGGTATTGCGAATATCATCAATGGAATGAATCAGACCAATACCACGCACCACCGCCGCTTGCGGCCCGAAATTAACCGTTTGACCGCCCACATTGAGGTTGCTGTTGTTGAGCACCTGCAATACTTGCGGGACAGTGAGTCCATAACGAATCAGTTTTGACTGGTCGATACTGATTTCATAATCCTTGGTTTTTCCACCCCAACCATTGACATCAATCACACCGGGCACAGCCTTGAAGCGCCTCTCCAGCATCCAGTCTTCTATGGTTTTTAAATCCTGCACAGAATAGCCGGGGGGGCCATAAACCCGGTAACGTAAAATCTCGCCTATCGGACTCTCAGGTGAAATGCCGGGAATCGCGCCATTGGGCAACGGGGATAGTTGCGACAGTCTGTTGATCACCTGCTGCTCGGCATCCTTGTAGCTGATATCGTAGGTAAATTGCACCTTGACATCGGACAAGCCGAACAATGAAATCGTGCGCACCGTTGTGACATGCGGAATGCCGGCCAGTTGAACCTCAAGCGGAATGGTGATGTAACGCTCTATTTCTTCGGCAGACTGGCCTGTGCTTTGAGTCACGATATCGACCAGCGGCGGCACCGGATCAGGATAGGCTTCGATGTTGAGTTTAATGAAACTGACGATACCGGCGACAAAAAGCGTCGCCATCATGATCATGATGATTAATCGCTGCTTAAGAGCAAAGGCAACCACTTTATTCATCATGCACCTCCGCCCGTTGCGCGATCAATAAATAAGGTGCCACGGGTGACAATTTTCTCGCCGGCAGCCAGACCCGAAGTGACTTCAATAAAATCGCCGTTAATGTGTCCAATGCGAATCGGGCGTATCGCCAGCGTGCCGTCGCTATTTGCAACAAACACATGCGCCTCACTGCCTTCATACACCACCGCCTTCTGCGGGACAGCAACGGCTTTTACGTCACCGCTGGTGACAATACTGAAACTGGCAAACATCATCGGTTTTAAAATACCCTCACGATTATTGATGATTGCGCGTACGGCTAAGCGATGCGTATTGATATCCATTGCCGGTGCTACCCAGGACAATTTGGCCTTGAAGAGACGATCCGGAAATGCCAGTACATGCACTTCAACCTGCTGACTCACATGTACCAGCGGTGCATCGCTCTCACGCACGTTGGCAATCAGGTATACCGTTGACAAATTACTTATCGTATACACCGGAATACTGGCGCCGCCAGACGCGCTCTGAAGATACTGACCGACGCCTATCTGTCGTTGTGTTACGGTGCCGGATACCGGCGCTCTGACCAGCACTTCCGGATTCACCTCCAAGACTTTTACGCCGTTTTCAATTGCACTGATTTCCTGTTCAGTTTTACCAAAGATACTCAATTGATTGCGAGCAGCCTGCAGATTACCTTGTGCTGTGATCAGATCAGCCTGGCTTTGCAGCCAGTCCTTTTGCGCGCCGGCTTTTGCCAGATAAAGCGCATGCTGTCGCGCTTCTGTCGAAGTCATAAGAACAACTTGTGCATGAGCTGCGATCAGCGCACTCTTCGCCTGTACAAACTCCGTCGCCGCCACCGCCATCAGCGGATCGCCTTTTTTAACCACTGCGCCCAGTTCTGCGATTAGCCGTGTTACCTGCCCTGAATAAGGCGAAAATACCTGGGTGATTGTGTCATCGTTATAAGCGATGCTGCCATCGGTAATCTGCTCACCCCGGAAATTCAGCTGTTGAACCGGAGAAATAGCCAGGCTTTCCAGTTGCGCCTTGCTTGGTCTAAAGGTGCCGGACGCTTCCTGCTTAAGGGCTTTCACCTGGGGTTTATTTGATAAATAATGAACTGCCAAAGCGACACCTCCCAGCAGCAAAATCATGCCGAGCACGGCAAGTAGTTGCATTTTGACAGATAGAATTTTATGCGCGGGTTTTACGGATTGAGTGTCGATGTCCATGATCATTCGCTTTAAGGTGAGTAAATTGAGTGGTTCGCGGCGCACTATACGCTGGCAACCTTGCAGCAATGTGTCGGGAAGCTGTCAGCAAGCTGACAGGGCATATATTTTTAAAATCATCGCTGCAACACATTTCAGGCCACTGACAATATCTGAGGGCTGAGTTAAACTTGACCGGTAAAACTAAGGGTGAATGTGTCATGCGGATATTGCTGGTAGAGGACGATGCTCACTTGGGTGAAACCACAGCTCGCGCGCTGAGATCTCAAAAATGGGCTGTAGATTGGACAACCGAGGGCGATTCAGTGCTAAATGCGGTCAAGCTGAGTTCCTATGACGTCATCATTCTGGATGTGGGACTGCCTGACATGGACGGATTCGAGGTATTGCGCAGCCTGCGTTCAGCAAAACTGGATATGCCCATCCTGATGTTGACGGCTCGTGATGCCATTGAAGATCGTGTTCACGGACTTGGACTCGGTGCTGACGATTATCTGATTAAACCCTTTGCCTTGACTGAACTGGTGGCGCGCATTCAGGCGCTAACCCGGCGTCTGCATACTCGCCAGCACAATGAAATACTACTCGGCAACTTACGTATCGACTTAACGGCAAAACGCGCTTTTATGGCAGACGTTCCAGTAGATTTTCTACCACGGGAATGGGCTGTGCTCGTTTATTTTTTAAATCATGCAGGCAAAGTCGTCAGTAAAGAACAGATTCTTGAAGCGATTTCCGGTTGGGATGACGCGCCTTCGGGCAATGCCATTGAAGTTTATGTCTCGCGCTTACGGAGCAAACTTGCTCCAGCAGGTATTTCCATCCGGACCATTAGAGGATTTGGTTACCTTGTAGAGGAATTGAATGGCATCCAGCCTTAAACAGCAGTTATTACTCTGGCTGCTAGTGCCCATGCTGATCATTGCCCCTGTGGCAGCCGCACTTCAATATTGGCTGGTGATTTCACCGGCAAAACAGGAGTTTGACCATCAACTGGGTGATTTTGCCATCGCAATGGCCAGTTTTTTGAAAGTGGAGGGCAATAATTTTCATTTCAATATGACCGATGAAACCGAACACCTGCTTCGTACCGATCAATTGGATGAGGAATTTTTTCTGGTGTTAACGCCGGATGGCAAGCGACTTGCCGGAGATACCACACTGAACACACCAGAAGCTAAAGTTGCAGCAGGTGAAATGCACTATGTCGATCGCAAGATCAACAGTCGCATGGTGCGCATGGTGCTCTACGGGGTTGCGTGTGGTGAAAATCCTTGCCAGATACGTATGGCTGAGACACAAATTAAACGCAACAAAGTTCATTTTCATGCATTAACCACCACGCTACTGTCAATACTGTTACTTGGTTTGACCACCACAATTGTCATGCTGATAGCCGTGAAACATGGTTTAAAACCACTTCAGGATCTGCGTAACCAACTCGCTGACAGGCCATTAGATGATCTTAAACCGGTAGATTTACCGCATGCGCCCGCTGAACTACAGCCATTGATTAACACCTTGAATCAATTATTCAAACGACAGGCTAATGCGACACTGTTGCAGAACTCATTTCTTGCCGATGCCGCTCACCAGTTACGAACCCCGTTGACTGCGCTGCAAACAGAATCTGAACTGTCATTACTGGAGCCTCATCCCGAATCGCTGCATCCAACGTTACAACGCATGCATCAATCCGCCTGCCGTGCTGCAAAGCTTGCAAATCAGTTACTGGTGATCGCACGCACCGATCAGGACGGTCAACGGAATGCGGGATTTAGTCGCATAAACTTAAAAGACGTCGGCATCGACGCGGCAAATGAGTGGTCCAGTCGTGCTTATGCAGCAGGTGTTGATCTGGGGTTTCAACTCGACACTGCGTACATTAATGGTCAAGCCATTCTGCTTCAGGAACTGGTATCCAATCTGATACATAATTCAATTGAACATGCGGGGAAAAATGCTCAGATTACTGTAAAAACTTATACTTCAGAATCTCATTCAATTCTCGAAGTAGAGGACGATGGTCCAGGAATTGAAGAGCATGAACGGCAAAAAGTGCTGCAACGTTTCTTCCGTGGTCTGCATGCCAAGGGATTCGGTAGTGGATTGGGCTTAGCCATTGTCAACGATATAGTCCGTATTCATAAGGCAGAGATTGCTTTACTCACGCCGGATAACAGCGCAGGATTATTAGTTCGTGTAACATTCTAACCGATCCATTTCTAGTCAATTCATCAGGTTATTGACTAGAACCTGCTAAACAATAGCTATTTTCCCCCTGCTATTCAGTACCGAATATCCAATGTCCGCTTTACCGCATGAAGCAGTTATTGAGCATCCAGCCATTGGCACGGGCGGTGCCAGGTGCGCAGGTTCTCCAGCAGCACCGGGAAAAGCATCGCGTAGCGATCCTTGCTGCCTTTGCCCTGTTCGACATGCGGCTGACTATCAATGTTACTGACCTTCAGGGCGACCACCTCGCTGACGCGCAGTTCCGCGCCGTAGGCCACCGCAGTCTGGTTTCTTAAACTCCCGGCGGTTTAGTCCTTGGGCACACAACAGTCATGCATGAACATCCGTTTGATTCAGTCTTATGTTTGTGATCGGCTTTCAAGATGCCAGATATTATTGCCTTGCAATATCCATCGGGAATACGTTTAGTGATATAAAAAAATTCTTATTTTTAGCTAAGAATTTCTAAAGGAATTGAAATAGAGGTAAATTGAATGACTTATGCTAACGAGCATGGTAATGATGCCATCCCTGATAATGCGAACGATTTCCTCTTTTACCCTTTCCCCACGCAGGCGCGGAAGAGCGTAGCGAGGGAGTATGGGCAGATGAACCGCTACGCGAGTTTCAGACGGCTCAAGACCTTGATCATCGGGCGTCGCATAGGTGCTTTAATCTTTGCTTCGTCCCTGCTGAACCATTCTATTCAACTTAAAGATTTTCTCTGAAAAAGGCCATGGTTCTTGTCCAGGCAAGCTCAGCAGCGCTGGCATCGTATTTTAAATAGGCGAGGTTTTTTGTATCGGCTTCTTCATTGGCAAAGGCATGCTTTGCGTCATAACGGAAAAACGTAAAAGGAACAGAAGCCGCCGCCAATTGCTTTTCCAACTCGTCAACGCCTGCTATGGCGAAGACATCGTCATGAAGAGCCCAGTGCCCCAGGACGGGCGCTTTAATCTTCGTGGCATCAATATATTCCAGGGGTGGATAACCGTACCAGATCACCGTAGCATCCGACTCCGGCACAAAAACACTGGAAAGCAGCGTTAACGCACCTCCCATACAAAATCCGGTAATGCCGACCTTTGAACTTCCCTCCGCCTTCAGGTATTGAACTGCACCACGAATATCCTGACCGGCAGCATCACCAAAATCCAGCCCGTTCATTAAATGATTGGCCTCGTTTTCTTCCAGCGCCAATTTGCCACGGTATAAATCAGGCACCAAAGCCTGGTAGCCCGCGCCTGCCAATTTATCAGCAACCGCCTTGATTTGATCATTTAAACCCCACCACTCCTGAATCACTACGATGGCCGGCGCATTATCAATCGCCTTTGGCCTGGCAAGATAAGCATTAACAGTTTGTCCATCCGGTCTTTTATAACTGATCATTGAGCCCATTAAATTTCCTTAAATTGGTTGGTTATCAAAATTTACTGCATCACCTGAAGTCCTGCCCTGTCCCGCTTGAATATCGGGATCCTGTTTGTCTTTATGACTGCTCTGGCATCAGGAATTGATTTTTAATATAAGCACTGGGAAATGCATCAAAAGCGTTAAGATTATCGAGTCTCAGATAAGGTTTACCGTATTAAGGCTCTCTTGCTTTCCTGGCCTTTTTATCCATGATAAAAGTATATTTCTCTTGCAATAAACTGTCCGGCTTCCAGTTCTTTTTGTGATTATCTGCTTGCGTGATCAGTAAAAACTTGCTCCGGAACATCACAAAGTGCGACCACTATCCCTGTCGGGTGAAGCATTCTGCCAATTTTCAGAGGCGACATGTTTGACACGATAGCATGGACCGCCAAATCGATATCATCAATGATGCTTAATCCATGCGCTTTAGTCGTCTTGTGCTTGTTTTTCACACTCATCTTAGTCGATTGTTTCTATTGAAATACTGAAGTTTAAACCTTAACAGGCCGTTGAATATTAGAAGGGGGAATCCCATAAGTCTGTTTTCCGTCGAGACGCGAAGCTTTTGAGCAACACCTTGAGCATCTTGATATCTTGCATGTTGACTAAATCTCTTTTTATATCGTCGATCGTCAGCGTTGTGTCAGCGATGTCGGCTTCAAGCTGACGCATGACCGTGTCTGGATACAACTGGGCAAATTGTTCGATACCATATCGCGCCTTGAACATATCTTCGGTAGATAAAATCTCTTGTTCCAGCTCCGCCAGCTGTTCTTTCAATATTTTTGTGCAATGCTTTAAGCGGGTTTCTGAGAGATTGCTAATCGTAGTTTGGTCGATGTGTTCCAGTTCAAGCTGCAACTCTAATAATAGCAGCAAATTTTTCTTGTCATAGGCTTGATTGACGCGCTGCATTAAAACCGTTTTTCGTTCGTGTTCCCGCGGGTCTGTTTCCCGGTCAGGATGAAGCGCACTGACTAATTTACGGTAGACCTCTCGAATGGAAAGGTCGACCTCCAGCTCTTCTGCCTTTTGTTGCGCTTCTTTGGCAAGCTGTTTGGCTGTTTTTTTTCTTGTGGCACGCTGAGCAGCTTGTGCCTGCAGGATTTCTTCTTGCCCGGCTTCGTGCTCTTGCATGCGCTCTTGAGCACGCTTTATAAATTCTTCCAGTGTAGAATCGTTGAAATCATCGCCCGGATCAACGCCCGTCATCGCCTCGAACATTATCTCGTTAGCTGTTTCAGATTCCTGGCTATCAAAGTCAAAGCCACTATGCTTATTGTAAATTTCCTTTAATTCGTCATCATCCCGATTGGCTATCAGGCTCGCTGCCAATTCGGTGATGATATCCGCAACCTTGCGACGCTCAGCAGCCGTCAATCCTTTTTGCTCACAGGCACTATCGAGTAAATACACGAACTCTACTTTGAGATTTTTCTCTATTTCAACCAGCGGAAGCAATTCGCTGTTATATCTTTGCTGATAAAGGGGAGCGATTTCCTGCCATGCGGCGAGCTTGCTGCGCCTGACTTCAATTTTCTTGATCAGATTATTGAATGTTTTCTGCCCTTTGGACAGGGTAGTCTGATCTGTAGTTGTTGCAATACTGAGCGCTTTGGTTTGCGGTTTTAACATGATATAAGCAGTTTTGTGTTAAGGCGACATGCAAGGCGGCAAAATAAAAAAATTTACCGTGCCGATTGTAGCGCTTCACCACCATGTGGTAAATATGATTATGCCATTGATAATTTTGTGACGGCTCCCAAGTCTTTTCGTGACATCTGTCAGGCCGGGCAAATCCGCAGTGGCATCAACCAGTCTGGCGTCAGGCATCGCTATTTTAACATTAGCGGATCTGCCGGAAGCGGCTTCGCTTGTAAACCTGCCTCAGACAGAACCTTTAATCTTTTCTTCATATATCTTTAACAATTCCGCAATGTGCAAATCTTATGCTGTTGGTATTAACCCGACAGGAGATACGTTCATGCTAGACCTGATTCCGCAACCCGCAGTCAATCCCGTACGCCGCTTAAGCTGTGATCTGGCTAAAACGCATGCCGAAATGGAAGCCGCCCAACGCATTCGCTACAGGGTGTTCGGCGAAGAAATGGGCGCAAAGCTGCCCAGTGCAGCAACCGGTCTTGATATTGATCGTTTCGACATGTTTTGCGATCACCTGCTGGTGCGTGATCACGCAGATAACAAAGTTGTCGGCACTTACCGCATTCTGCCGCCGGAACAAGCGCGCATGGCAGGCGGCTATTATTCAGAAACTGAATTTGATATGTCCAGACTGGCGCATTTGCGTGACCGCATGGCTGAAGTCGGACGCTCCTGTGTGGATGCCAATTATCGCGACGGTGCGACCATCACCCAATTATGGACCGGACTGGCAGACTACATCACGAAAAATGGCCATGAATATTTAATCGGCTGTGCCAGTATGAGCATGTCGGATGGCGGGCACTACGCCTCAAGCGTATTTAAAAAGATTTATAAACTGCATGCTGCACCGGCTGAGTTTACCGTGATTCCGCATAACCGGTTGCCGCTGGAATCGCTTAACAGCGACCTGGATGTCATTATCCCGCCGCTGATCAAGGGCTATCTGCGTATGGGTGCGTATGTTGCCGGTGAACCGGCGTGGGACCCGGAGTTCAATTGCGCGGATCTTTTCATTTTGCTGCCGATATCCCGTATGTCTGCGCGTTTTGCCAAACACTTTTTACGTCAGGCGACTGCATCGTAATTACTCAGCCTATTCAACACATGCAGTGCGCGTGTGTTGAATCGAAGTTGTCATATCCCTGCCGTATACTCAGTACATTTCTTTTGGAGTTATGTCATGGAAAGCCCTTACAAAGGAAAAACCGGTTTACGTCGCTTATTCAATGCCTTTGGATACTCGCTGGCCGGATTTCGTGCCGCTTACAAACATGAAGACGCCTTTCGTCAGGAAGCGCTGCTGGCCGCGTTCCTCATTCCGACGGCACTCTGGTTGCCGGTTAGCCCGATTGGCAAGGCGCTGATGATAGGCAGCGTCCTGCTGGTAATGATAGTCGAATTGCTTAATTCTGCCATTGAAGCCACGGTAGATCGCATTTCACTGGACAGCCACGATCTGGCCAAACGCGCCAAAGATATTGGCAGCGCTGCGGTACTGGTCAGCCTGATTAACACCATGATTATCTGGTTGCTGGTACTACTGCCACCCATGCAATAAACTGGATGTGGCCATTGATAAACAGCACTATCATGAAACGCTGGTTGCAGGCATGCCGCAGGTTATTCAGGGTTCAAGTCAGGTCTTCCTGCAAAAGGCTTATTACTGCGCTTGTGGCAAAAACAGCTTGCCGGCATACAAACGGGGATTGCCCGAACATTACGCTTCCGGCGATATTTTTGTCTATCCAAGACTGACCGAGAGCTATGGCAATGTCACCATAGAGGCAATGGCCAGCGGCCTGGCTAGCATAGCCTACGATTATGCGGCCGCACGTCAACACCCATAAGACGAATGGATTGCTGGCTCCGTTCAGCGATACGCGGTCATTTATCGCACAGGCCAGCGGACTGATTGGCGACACGGCCCAGATACAGCGGTTACGTGAAGCCGCGCGCCATAGCGTACAAAATCTTTGCCGGGAGCACATCATAGTACAAATGGAAACCGTCCTGTTTGAAGCGGTATGTGCACAGGACGGTTAAAGCCAGGCCTGTAAACCAAAACCCTTTTTCCCCTGCTATTTCAGGATTTACTCCATGCTGAACTTTAGCTGTCCACGCTAAAATTACCCGTTAAAAATTACATAGCGCATTCGTCCTGATTTTAAAAGGCCGGCCGATACGTTTATGCATTTTTTTAAATCAGAATTTTATCTCAACGATCAATTTCCAGCAGTTTTCCGTCAAAGCCCATTTTCTGCAAAAAAATTACAAAGCTACTGATGTCTTATTGATAATTCCCTATGACCTGTAGGAAATTATCAATATTTTATTTAAATTTATTAAGGTAATAAATTGTCCAAAAATCAATTGTTATTGATGGCAATAACAATTGATTTAATTATCACCCTGAAAATATTTTATACCGCAAACAGCCTCCGCCACCCCTGCGATCATTATGACTTAAACTCGTTATTTTCAATAAAATTATATGGATTAATTATCATTAATTCAGCTAGTTACATTAATAAACAGCTATATTTACATACTGAAATTTACTTGCTGATATTAATTTGACCGCGCTATATAGGCCAAAGTATCTATATATTATGGTCTATATGAATATCAAAATAACTGGTGTATGTTTCGCCCTGACTCGCTTTGTCTTTGCCACAAATGTATTCACACGAATATTTTAAGTTCGATATAGCAAGCTGAATTTATTTTCATATATATCGCACCATAAATATTCAGGCAGAACACAAAAACAGTTTTTTCAATTTAATTCTACGGTGTATTTGTTCAAGTACGGTTTTTTTGCAATGGCTACATAAAGTTAATTTATAACCATCATTCAATCATGACGTATACAAAGGAAAACGAAATGAAAAGTAAAAATAAGGGTGTGTCACGTTTATTGGCTGGTCTGCTTATTACCAGCGGAATAATTGCGCTCGCAAATGTCACCTACGCTGATACGATTAATGCTTCTGCCACTACCGGGGCTTCTGCCACAACACCCACGATCCCGGCAGACGGCGTTGTTACCTACACCGTTCAGGACAGCGCCAGCACGGTAGTAGGCCATTTCACTTATAGTCCAGCCAGTGCAGTATGGGCTCCGGATGCTGCGGCTACGCTTGCCGGATGGTCACAAGTATATGCCGGCAGCCCGCCAGCTCCCGTGCCAGGATCTTTTGTACTTAATGCGGGTACTTCAAGCCAGCAGAATGTCAGCTTTGCCGCCTCGCCAGCCCCTTCGCTGAGCGAAGGGGTCGCTTCGACAACAGCAAAGAGTGGAACGTCTTACACTACGCCTATCGTAAGTTCTGTACTGGGTGCCGGTTCTGTCGTAAGCGGATCCGTTGCCGTAACAGCACCGGGAACAAGCACGCTTACAGGTGTGCCTAGTCCATTGGCCTACACCTATGTGGATTCGGCTAATACCGCCTTAAACGCAAGCGCCACCGCTACCTCAACTGCAACGCCAACGACGGTAACTGACACCGTTTCACCGACGGCCAGTGGTGCGGTAACGGTAACCAGCAGCACTCCTGCATACCAAACGGGGGCTTATACGGCAACCTTTGCCGGCACCTCTACGTCGGGCACAGTTAGCGGCAACTCGGTGGCGCTGGATTCCACCGGCTTGAGTTTTAATAAGTTGACTGGTACAGCCAGCATAAACACGGCAACGGGCAACGTTGCTACTAGTGTTACGGCGGATCCGCTTGGTTCTACCACTATCGGCTCTGCCGGTATTTCTACCGGGGCACTAAGCATTGCGACCGGCGGTTCGATTTCCATGGCTGGCGTAGCTACTGGCGATGGTGTTCTTCAAACGGGCGGCGGCACCGCAGCATTTGGTGTAACCAACGCTGCAGGCCACACCAACGGCATCAGCGCTAATACGACCAGCGCCACAATGACCGGCGGAACGGCATCAACCACATGGACGTTGAGCAATACCGGCGCCGTACTGTCTGACAGTGTCAACGGTACGACATTTTCTGTGAGTAACACCGGTGCTGCAACAATCGCCAACGGCCTTACGGTTTCGGCAGGCGGTGCCAATATCACCGGCGGCACGACTACCGATACCTTGACAGTGTCTGGCGCATCCATCACTCATGGCATCACCAACACCGGGAACATTGTCAACACCGGGAACTTGACTGTAACGGGTGTTACTACGCTGACCGGCACAACTAACATCAATACAACCGGTACCATCCAAACCACGCTGGGCAATGCGCTTAGTACGGTCGAGCTGCAAGGTGGCACCAATATTATTGGTCTGGCAGGGGTGTCCAATAATACGATAACGGGTCTTAGCAACACCATCACAGGTGCAACTCAGTCATCCATTGCCGGTGGCACCAGCAGCGCCACTTTGACAAATGCAGGCGTGGCTATCGTCGGGAATACCGGCGTGACCGGCACCTTGACCGCGTCAGGCAATGCTAATCTGAATGGCGCCGTCAACAATATCGGTACCACGCAAGCTTCAACAAATACCATCGGTAATGTTGGCGTATCGACCAACATCGTGACAGGTGCTACCAATACCATTACGGGCTTGACCAGTACGACGATCACGGGCGGTGCAAACAGCGTGGCAGTTGATACGGCAACAGGCACCACTGTAACAGGTGACTTAACCGCCAATGGCGCAGTTAACATTATAGGTGGAGCCGCTTCAAGTAACAGTATCGGTACAGTGGGTGCCTCGAGTAACCATATCGGTTCAGGAACTTCGACCAATACGATCCTGGGTACGACTACGGTAACCGGAGTTACCAACATCAACACCGCCGGGGCATCTGCTACTAACATTGGCAACGCTTCCAGCACTACGACGGTGACCGGCACGACCAACATCAACACTACCGGTACAGCTGCAACAACAGTAGGTTCTGCAGCTAATACCAGCGCGGTTACGCTGATTTCCGGCACCAGTTCAATCGCTACCAGCAATACCAACAACGTGATAACTGCCGCAACCACCAATAATATCACCGGTGGCACGGGTAACAATGTGACGGCAACGACAGGTAACAACGTCATCTCCGCCACAACCGGCAGCAATACGTTAAGTTCCGGTGCCGGGATGAATACAGTCGTGACGAATGCGGCAGCCTCGGCGACAGGTACGGCATTAACAGGTACCGGTACCACCAACGGAATTTCCTTGAGCGGTACCGTTGGTGCAGATACGGCAACGGAAATGCTCTCCGGGACGAATGCTTCTTTACTCAACAGTACGGGACATGGTATTGCGGTAACCGCTTCGCAGACGGTGATTTCAGGTGGTACGACTTCGACCAGCATGACGCTGAATAATGGTGGTGCTTCCTTTGCCAATACCTCAACGGGTGGCCCGGTCAGAGTGACTGGGGTGGCAGACGGCAGCAACCCGTATGATGCGGTCAACTACCAGCAACTGCAACAAGTGTCGCGTGGCGTCGCCTCTGCGATTGCGATGACCAATATCCCGCAGGTTCCCGATGGTAAAACAGCGATGGTCGGTGTGGGTGTCGGTACCTTTAACGGAGAACAAGCTATTTCTATCGGTGCCAGTTACCGCTTCTCGCCGGATGCCGTATTGAGAGCCAGTATCGCTGTTTCACCCAGTGGCGGTCCTACTTCAGCAGGTATCGGCGCCGGCTGGTCGTGGTAAACAGGGCGAATAGCCCGAGGTAATTAAAAAGGGAGACCGCGGTCTCCCTTTTTAATCGCACATTATTTCAGCAGGTCAGACAGCTATTTTGGCGGCATAGGTAAAGGCATCCGAGAAGAATGCTTCATTCGGCAAGCCGCGAGTCGTCGTAAAATCGGTGTGAGCGGCTTCAACCACGACGGGTGCGCCACAGGCGTAAACTTCGTAAGCTGACAGGTCGCTATAGTCTTCCATGACGGCCAGATGCACAAAGCCGGTACGGCCTGACCATTCATCTTCAGGTAATGGTTCAGAGAGCACAGGCGTGAACGCGATACCTTGCGCTTCCCATTGCTTTGCCATATCCAGCATGTAGAGATCGGACAATCGACGCGCGCCCCAGTAAAAATGCATAGGACGTTTGATGCCGATATAAAGCGCGTGTTCGATGATCGCCTTGATCGGTGCGAAACCGGTACCGGAAGCGACAAAAATAATCGGTTTTTCGCTGTCTTCGCGCAGGAAAAAAGTACCCAGCGGTCCCTTGAAGCGCAGGATGTCGCGCTCCTTCATTACCTCGAATACGTGCCGGGTGAATTCGCCGCCCGCAATATTGCGTATGTGCAATTCCAGATATTCATCGTTGTGCGGCGCATTCGCCAGTGAGAAGCTGCGCGGCTTCTGATCTTTTAACAAAATATCAATATACTGGCCGGCCAGAAATTGCAGCCGTTCCCCGGCAGGCAGTTTGAGTTTCAACACCATCACGTCAGCCGCCGGTTTTTCCATGCTGTGCACGCGGCAAGGCATGGTTTTAATCTGAATATCCTTGATCGCGCTGACTTCATGCGATTCGATCACCAGATTACTGCGCGGTTTCGAACAGCAAAACAGCGCCATGCCAACGGCCTTTTCAACCTCAGTCAAAGCGACACCGTCGCCATACTCCACCTGGCCTTGCAACACTTTCCCCTTGCATGCACCGCAAACCCCGTCGCGACAACTATAGGGCAGGGTAAACCCGTGTTTGAGTGCTGCTTCAAGGATAGTTTCATCAGCGTCGATGGGGAATTGGTGACCGCTGGGCTGGATGGTTACTTGAAATGTCATGATGAATGGTACAGTATTTTGCGAGAGCGTGGATTTTAACGCATAATCGACTGATGAAACGAATACTCATCATCGGCTGCGGAGATATTGCGCTGCGCGTCATTCCCCAGCTCACGCCCCGTTATCGGGTCTATGCGCTGGTGCGCAATCCTGCCCATGTTGAAAATCTGCGTAAATCAGGCGTCATTCCACTGATCGGTGATCTGGATGACAGAATCAGCCTTTCGCGAATTCCAGGTCTGGCAGATCTGGTGCTGCACTTTGCGCCGCCAGCAAATTCCCCTTTGGCTAAGGCCGGCTTCCGGGAGTTTTCCGATATTCGCACGCATAATCTGCTCGCTGCGTTGTCCCTCGGTACGCCCCCCGGAAGTCTGATCTATATCAGCACCAGTGGCGTATATGGCGATTGCGCAGGAGACAGGGTGAGCGAAAGCCGAGCCGTGAATCCGGGTTCTGCGCGCGGCGAACTCAGAGTTGATGCTGAGCGGCAGATACACAGTTGGGCCAGGCGCTGCTGCGTGCGTGCCAGCATCCTGCGCGTACCGGGAATTTATGCGGCAGAACGTTTGCCGCTGGAGCGACTGCATGCCGGTATGCCGGCGATTGTGGCGGGTGAAGATGGCTACAGTAATCATATTCATGCAGATGACCTGGCGCGCATTTGCGTTGCGGCCTTACAGCGCGGGAAGCCCTGCCGCATATATCACGCGAGTGATGACGATGAGATGAAAATGGGTGACTATTTTGATGCAGTGGCGGATGCGTATGAATTGCCACGCCCGCCGCGATTGGCCAGAGACGAGGTACAACGCGCCGTGTCGCCGATGATGTACTCGTTTATGAATGAATCGAAGCGATTGAGCAATACGCGTATGAAGCGCGAATTGAAAGTGAGGTTGCGTTATCCGACTGTAGCGGATTTTATTGCGTAAATGCAAAGCCCCTGTGCGCTGCCGAAGACAGGCGCAAACAAGCGGTGATGTTGGGCGCGCACTGTTTGAGCACGTGATCGTGTAGCGGATCGTGCGAGTTGCACAGCCCCGCATGCTTGCGATTATCGAGAGAACCCCACCGGGGCGGCAAACCGGGGTCGCCTTTTCTTCGCTTACCTTCTCCTGGCGACGCAAAAGAAGGTAAGCAGCAGCCGGTATGCCACCGGCAAAATTGTTAGCTGGCGCGCATTTCCAGCATTAGATGATTAATGCGTTTAACGAAACCGGCAGGATCATCCAGCTGACCGCCTTCGGCCAGTAAAGCCTGATCGAACAAAACGGCAGCCCAATCATCGAAATGCAGGGCTTCCGCTTTCAGACGGATCACAACCGGGTGTTGCGGGTTGATTTCCAGAATCGGCAAGGATTCCGGTATTTTTTGACCTGCCGCTTTGAGCATCCGCGCCATGTTGCCGCTCATTTCGTCTTCGTCGGCAACCAGACAAGCCGGTGAATCGGTTAAGCGATGCGTGACGCGAACTTCCTTGACGCGACCCGACAAGCTGGCTTCGATCTTTTCAGTCAGATCCTTATGATCGGTTGCTTGTTTTTCCTGATCCTGCTTCTCGGCTTCATCTTCCAGCGCACCCAGATCCAGACCGCCCTTGGCAACCGATACCAGCGACTTTTCCTTGAACTCAGATAAAGAACCCACGACCCATTCATCCACGCGAGCCGACAGCAGCAGCACTTCGATGCCCTTCTTGCGGAACACTTCCAGATGCGGGCTGTTTTTGGCCGCATTGAAGGTATCAGCGGTGATGTAGTAAATCTTGTCCTGACCTTCTTTCATCCGCCCGATATAATCAGCCAGCGATACGGTTTCAGCAGTAGTGTCATTGTGGGTGGAGGCGAAGCGCAACAGACCGGCGATGCGATCCTTATTGGCGAAATCATGCCCTACGCCTTCTTTCAATACCTGACCGAATTCGCCCCAGAAGGTGGTAAATTTATCTGCGTCATTGGCAGCCAGATCTTCCAGCAGCCCGAGTACTTTTTTGGTGCAGCCTTCGCGGATCGCCTTGATATCCTTGGATTCCTGAAGAATTTCGCGCGACACATTCAGCGGCAGATTGTTTGAATCCACCACCCCGCGCACGAAACGCAGGTAAGACGGCAGCAATTGTTCTGCATCGTCCATGATGAAGACGCGCTTCACATACAGCTTAATGCCGTGCTGTGCATTGTGATCCCAAAGATCGAACGGCGCGCGGGCCGGGACATAAAGCAATTGGGTGTATTCCTGACGACCTTCGACGCGGGCATGAGACCAGGCCAGCGGATCTTCGTAGTCGTGGCCGACATGCTTGTAGAACGCCTTGTATTCGTCGTCTGAAATCTCGTTCTTGGCGCGCGCCCACAAAGCGGAAGCCTGATTGACCGTTTCATCTTCATCGGTGGTGAGCTGCTCGCCGTCCTTCCATTCTTCTTTCTTCATCACGATAGGCTGGATGATGTGATCGGAATATTTGTGGACGATGGAGCGAATCTTGTGATTGCTTAACAGGTCATCCTGATCTTCACGCAGATGCAAGGTGATGGTGGTACCGCGCTCCACTTTTTCGATCATCTCAATGGTGAACTCGCCGCCGCCATCCGATTCCCAGAACACGCCCTGATCGGTATTTTCACCGGCACGACGGGTGGTGACGGACACTTTGTCGGCGACAATGAAGGCGGAATAAAAGCCGACACCGAACTGACCGATCAGCCCGGCATCTTTTTGCTGGTCGCCGGAGAGACGGGAGAAAAATTCGCGCGTGCCGGATTTGGCGATGGTGCCCAGATTGCTGATAACTTCGTCGCGGTTCATGCCGATGCCGTTGTCGCTGATGGTCAGCGTGCGGGCTTCCTTATCGTAGCCAATGCGGATTTTCAGTTCGGTGTCGTTCTCGAACATCGTATCATTGTGCAGTGCTTCGAAGCGCAGCTTGTCGCAGGCATCCGAGGCATTAGATACCAGTTCGCGCAGGAAAATTTCACGGTTGGAATACAGGGAGTGGATCATCAGTTGCAGAAGTTGTTTTACTTCAGTCTGAAATCCCATCGTTTCGCGATTTGTGCTTGCAGTCATGTCCGTCCTTTTGGTGTTTTAGTAAAGTGCGCCATAGATGGAGCAGATTAACAAAATTTCAAGAGCATAAAATTAAGGAGCAAGATTCAACGCCCCTGTACCCTGTCAGGATTTTTGCATGATTGTGGCGAAACGCGCCGAATTTTGTATTTCAGCCAGCCAAACGCATAAAGCAGGATAAGGTGACTGAGCGAACCAGTCAGGATCGACGCCGGCAAACTGGCGGATGAAGGGAAATATGGCGGCATCCGCGATGGATAGCGTATTGCTCAGCAAATAGCGCCTTGCATTCAAGGCCTGTTCCAGTTGCAACAAGAAAACTTCCCCGTCCCGGCGGTAGTCGAAGCGTGAGCGCCCTGGATGACGGTCAGCGTATTTGTAACAGTCCAAAGCCAGCTTGAAGCGGGTGTCGTTAAGCTGTATCAAAGGTTGTGCTGCGGCCAGATAGCTATCGTGTTCGCCCAACCAGTTTTCCGGGTCATACTGGTGCAAAGCCCATTGCATGATGCCCCAGCTTTCGTCGATAACGCGACCATCATCGAGAACTAAAACAGGCACGCTGCCTTTCGGAGAGATTGCCAACATGCCGGCGGGTTTGCAGCGCAAATCGACTTCACGTAATTCATATGCAATGCCGCTGACATGTAACGCCATCCGTGCGCGCATGGCATAAGGGCAGCGACGAAACGAATACAGTATCGGCAGTTTCAAAGCATGACGACTTTTAAAACTGCCCGCTGAATGCGATGAGTTGCGCCAAACGTGCTTTGGCCGAACCATCGCTGATCACTTCGGCTGCACGCGCGATGCCATCGCTCAGCGTAGCAGTCAGCCCCGCCACATAAATCGCAGCCCCCGCATTCAGTTGTACGATGTCGCGAGCAGCACCTGGCTTGTTGTCTAAAACGCCACAGAGCATGGCACAGGCTTCCGTTGCATTTCCCACACGCAGCAATTCGTTCGAGGCGCGGCTCATGCCGAACTGCTCAGGACTGACGCTGTACTCGCTGATTTCACCGTCTTTGAGCTCGGCAATAGCACTTTCACGACTGATGGCGATTTCATCCATGCCATCCATGCCGTGAACCACCAGCACATGACGACTGCCCAATCGCTGGAGTACGCGTGCCATGATGCCGACCAGATCGGTATGAAATACGCCCAGTACCTGATTCTCAGCTGCGGCCGGATTGGTCAGCGGCCCGAGTACGTTAAACATCGTTCTTACACCCAACTCACGGCGCACCGGTGCGGCATACTTCATCGCGCCGTGAAAATTGGGCGCAAACATGAAGCCGATGCCGATGCCGTCCACGCAAAGCGCGACCTGCTCAGGGGTTAAATTGATGTTAACACCGAGCTTTTCCAGCACATCCGCGCTGCCGCAGGTTGAAGATACCGAGCGCCCGCCATGCTTGGCGACACGCGCACCTGCCGCCGCTGCGACAAAGGCACTGGCGGTCGAGACATTAAAGGTACTGATGCCATCGCCTCCCGTGCCGCAGGTATCGACCAGGTATTGCCGGTTGAGAACGGGGACTTTGGTGGAAAATTCGCGCATAACAAACGCTGCGGCAGAAATTTCCCCGACAGTTTCCTTTTTAACCCGTAAGCCTACCAGAATGCCGGCAATCTGGGCTGCGGAGACTTCGCCGCGCATGATCTGGCGCATCAGCGAAAGCATCTCATCATAGAAAATTTCGCGTTGATCGATCAGCCGTACCAGCGCTTGCTGTGGTGTTATCACGGGCATCCCTCCAGAAAGTTTTTCAGCAGCGCATGGCCGTGTTCGGTGAGGATGGATTCGGGATGAAACTGCACGCCGTGTACTGCAAGCGTTCTGTGGCGCACGCCCATGATCTCGCCATCCTCAGTCCATGCGGTAATTTCCAGACATTCCGGCAGACTCGCGCGTTCGATCACCAGCGAATGATAACGCGTCGCGGTAAACGGATTGGGCACACCGGTGAACACGCTGCGACTGGTATGATGGATCAGGGACGTCTTGCCGTGCATCAGCTGTTTGGCGTGTATGATCTTGCCGCCGAAAGCCTGGCCGATGCTCTGATGGCCCAGGCAAACACCCAGCAGAGGGATTTTCCCGGCGAAGTGCGCTATGGCGGCCACGGAAATACCGGCTTCATTCGGCGTGCAAGGGCCGGGGGATACCACAATATGTTGCGGATTCCTCTGTTCGATTTGTTCGACAGTGATTTCGTCGTTGCGATGGACTTCTACCTCCGCACCCAGTTCTGCAAAATATTGCACCAGATTATAGGTGAAAGAGTCATAATTATCGATCATCAGAAGCATGATGTGTGTGTTCCGGTCAGGTTGATGCTGCGGCAATTGTTGAAGAGTTTACCTCAACTCAAGAAACTCGCCAAATGTCTAAGCCGTTGCCTGATGAATCACAGATCAAGGCAAAAAATCCTGGAACATGCGCCGGCATTATTACTCAGCCTAACAAAGCTTTGCTGAATGTTACTAATGAGACCGCGCTGTTTCAGGTCAACAAGGAACTATTTTCGTTTGACCGCGTCTATGCGTCAATCAATGCCGGATGCAAATAAAGCTGCAGGGCAGACAATTTGGAAGATATAATCCTAAAGATGTTTACCGGGAATAAAAATGAAGCATAAATTACTCTGGATCGTGCTGGCGTTTGCCTCTTTTACGCTGAATACAACATTAGCGGCACCTGAATTGACCGCGGTGCCACAAGAGGCTCAGGCTGCGCTATTATCCGCCCAAGTGCTGAGCATGCATCATTACAAGCAAATTCCGCTTGACGATGTCGCGTCTGCCAAAATATTCGACAATTATCTCAAAGCACTGGACGGCGACAAGCTTTTTTTTCTGCAGACAGACATTGACCACTTTGCGGATGCGCGAACCAAACTTGACGATGCCATACTCAAACAGGATCTGAGCATTCCCTTTGCTATTTACAATTTATATCAGCAACGCGTCACCGACCGCATTGAATATGCTCAAACGTTGTTAAGCAAGGGGTTTGATTTTACCCAAAAAGAGAACTATCAATATACCCGCAAGCATGCAGCATGGCCAAAATCGGCTGACGAAATCAACAACCTGTGGCGCCTGCGTGTCAAAAATGACTGGCTGCGTCTAAGACTGGCTGGCAAGGATGATAAAAGCATCGCCGAGACATTGAATAAACGTTATGCCAATTCCCTGGACAGTCTGGCCAAAGTTAAAAGCGAAGACGTATTTCAATATTTTATGACCGCTTATGCGATGGCAATTGATCCGCATACCGATTACTTTGGCATGCGTGCAGCCGATGATTTTGACATCTCGATGAAACTCTCCCTGACGGGAATCGGCGCGGTACTTCAGGACAAGGATGAATACACCACGATCCGTGAACTCGTCGCCGGTGGACCCGCAGCCCTGTCAGGAAAACTTAATGTCGGGGACCGTATCGTGGGTGTCGGACAAGGCAGTGCCTCGGTAGTCGAAGTGCTGGGCAAACGCCTGGATGACACGGTCGCCTTGATCCGTGGCGCTGAAAACACCACGGTGCAACTGGATATTTTACCTGCTGAAGCGAGCCTGGATGGCAAACACAAGCTCATTTCACTGATCCGGAAAAAAATCAGCCTGGACAAACAGGCGGCGAAGGAATCTGTCATTAACATCAAGGAAGGCGGTATCACCCGACGCATCGGCGTGATTACCCTGCCGGGGTTTTATCAGGATTTTGCCGCTCATCAGCGCGGCGATAAGGATTACAAAAGCGCGACACGGGATGTTGCACGATTGTTAACGGGATTCAAAAAAGCCAAAGTCGATAGCGTGCTGATTGATTTGCGCAATAACGGCGGCGGGTCACTGGATGAAGCGATTGATCTGACCGGTTTATTTATTGATAAAGGCCCGGTAGTACAGGAACGTGATTCCAAAGGCCATATTACCGTTGGCAGTGATACGCATGCAGGTCTTGCGTGGAGAGGCCCTCTGGGCATACTCATCAATCGGGGTTCAGCGTCTGCTTCTGAAATTTTCGCTGCGGCTATACAGGATTATGGTCGGGGAGTGATTATCGGCGAAACCAGTTTTGGCAAAGGAACCGTTCAATCTGTCATCAATCTGGATCAACTGGTGAACAACGCGAAACCCAAGTATGGTGAACTCAAGATGACGATCGCGCAGTTTTTCCGCATCAACGGGGGCACCACACAGTTGCGCGGCGTAACGCCGGACATCAGTTTACCCTCGATGACGGATGAGGAAGATTTCGGTGAATCCAGTTACGATAACGCGCTGCCCTGGTCACAAATCAAGACCGCCGTTTATACCCCGGTTGGTGATTTGACCGGCATTCTGCCCAGACTGATTGCCCGGCATGACCTGCGCGTGTCAGGTGACAAGAATTTCAAATACTTGCAGCAAGACATTGATGAACTCAATACCCGACGTCAAACAAACCAGATTTCTCTGAATGAAGAGGATCGTCGTCGTGAACGCGCAATGCAAGAAGCGAGAATTAAATTGCGAGGGAAAGCACAGGGTCTTGATACGGACAACCCGTCGATTCAGGACGACGGCTTGCAATCCAGCGAACGCAATCTCGCCACTGATCTTGCCCTTGAAAAGGCCAGAAAGAATGCCAAGGATGTGTTGCTTGATGAAGCTGCACACATATTGGGCGATGAAGTTGATATGCTGAGAAACAATCCCGCACTTGCCGCCAACGTATTGCCGAGATTACATTAAGCCCATACACACAGGCCTTGCGAAGCCTGTGTGTTGTGCCTGAAAAGAGTGCTGTGCCCCACAAACTATTCCGTCATCGGCAATATTTAATATATTGACAAACAACCCTACGCAGCGGGGCTGTTTTGACATATTACGGTACTTTTTTCGCCCGGCTGGCAAGCGACTATTCTGACACAGGCAGACGCAGTGTGTACTGGCCTGATTTTTCGTCTCGCACCACCGTCAGCAGTTTATGACGCTGAGCGTCCTCAACCAACTCCTTGAATGAGCGGTAACCATAGGAGGACTCGGTAAATCCGGGTTTGCGACGCTGCATGGTAGTCTTGACCATTGATCCCCATATTTTTTCATCCGCGCCGCGCTCAATAATTAGTGCCTCGACTGTTTCAACGATGAAGTCCAGCGCATCCTGACGCTTGTCGTCCTCACTTTTGGACGCCGGCGCTGCAGGCTTACCCGATTTCACGGGAGACTTTTTCTCAGCACGCTTTTGTTTCGCTTCCTGTTCACGCACCAGATCATCATAGAAAATAAATTCGTCGCAGTTCGCGCTAAGCAAATCCGACGTTGAGTCCTTGACGCCGATTCCGATAACATATTTGTTATTCTCGCGCAATTTCGATACAAGGGGGGAAAAGTCAGAGTCGCCACTGATAATGACGAAAGTATCCATATGCGCCTTGGTATAGCACAGGTCCAGCGCATCCACGACCATACGGATATCGGCCGAGTTCTTGCCGCTTTGCCTCACATGCGGGATCTCAATCAGCTCAAATGCCGCCTCATGCATGGTCGCCTTAAATTCCTTGTAGCGCTCCCAGTCGCAATAAGCCTTCTTGACCACAATACTGCCTTTGAGCAGCAGGCGTTCCAGCACTTTTTTGATATCGAACTGCGCATACTTCGCATCGCGCACTCCGAGCGCCACGTTCTCAAAGTCGCAAAATAACGCCATATTAGTAATTTCAGATTGCGATGCCATATAAACCCCTGATAGTGGTAAGTAGTGTGCTTGCTGTCAAATCACCTTGCCAGGATTCATGCGCCATTCCGGGTCCAGAGTCCGCTTGATGCTGCGCATTAATTCCAGCTCCAGCGGGTCTTTGTAATCGTTTATTGTTACCCGCTTGAGTTGCCCCAGTCCGTGTTCAGCGCTGATACTGCCATTAAACTGCGCGACGATGTCATACACGATGCTATTGACTTCAGACTCATGTTCCGCAATAAAGCGGGGGTTGGCAGAGGCGTCCGGCATTGAAGCATTATAGTGAATATTGCCATCGCCCATATGCCCGAAGGCCACAATGCGTATTCCCGCAAAACGTGCCTTTAATGTCGCATCAGCCTGCGAAATAAAATCTGCAACCCGGCTGACCGGCACCGCGATGTCGTGCTTGATGCTAATACCCTCTGTTTTTTGTGCCTCGCTGATGCTTTTACGCAGCATCCAGTATGTTTCGGCTTGCTCTGCATCGCCGGCAATAGCCATGTCCAGCACTTCCCCGCCAAAGTTCAGCAGAGATGCCTGTAAGCCAGCTTCATTCGACACCATATCGTCCAGTTTTATCAGCAAATACCAGTCATAGCTGTTATTGAACGGCTCATGCGTATCTGCAATATGTTTAAATACCAGATCCAGACAATTGCGGGAAACAATTTCAAAAGCACTCAGGGCCTGCCCGCAAGTTCCGCGAATATGCGAGAGCAGTCGCACGGCAACCTCGGGGCTGGCAATCGCCACACAAGCCGTCACGGTAAACTGAGGACGCGGATACAGCTTCAATACCGCTGCGGTAATAATTCCCAGTGTTCCTTCAGCACCGATAAAAAGCTGTTTAAGGTCATAGCCGGTATTGTCCTTGCGCAGGGCGCGCAGCCCGTTCCAGATGCGCCCGTCAGGCAAGACCACCTCCAGACCTAACACCAGGTCGCGCGCGCTGCCGTAGCGCAACACGCCAATACCGCCTGCGTTGGTGGATAAATTACCGCCAATTTCGCAATGCGTTGCAATCGCCGTCAGGCCCAGCGGAAACAAGCGGCGCACACGATCAGCTGCCTGATAAATGGCCGCCAGCTTGCAGCCCGCCTCAACGGTCATGGTGTAATTGATCGCGTCAACCGCGCGTATCTGATTCATTTGCGACAAGTTCAATACGATTTGCGCCGTTCTCTGCACGGGGACACTCGCGCCGCACAAACTGGTATTGCCGCCTTGAGGCACGATGGATACTGCATGTGCTGCGCATAGCTTAACGACTTGGGAGACTTCGCTGGTGTCAGCCGGAAAAACAACGGCCAATGCAGTGCCGGAATAACGTCCGCGCCAGTCAGTGCAATAGGGTGCTGCCGCTTCGTCAGTCAGCACCTCTGCGCCAACTGATCTTAACGCACGTAAAAAATCAAGCGACATTAGCTTTTCCTCTTAATATGATGCGAACCAAAGCCTGCGTGCCGCGACTTTAAAACTCCGACGGGTCAATGTCCAGCGAACAACGCAGATTGCGTGACGATAAAGCCCGCAAATGAGGTTGCCATGCACGCAAAAACTGCTGCAAATCCCGGCGCGAAACTGCCTGTACCAATAGCTGCGCCCGAATATGGTTAGCCCGGCGTGCAAGCGATGCGGGAATCACACCCATTATATCAACAACATGATGCAACTCGATTGCCGACTGCCTCGCCTGATTCAGATAACTATAAACGTCCTCTTCAATCATGCCTTCTGCACGTAACATGGCCTGAAAGACAAAAGGCGGAAAGCCGGCCATTGCCCGTTCTGCCAACTGTGAGGTTGCCCACCCTTCGAAATCGTGACTTATCAGACAGCGAAAGAGGGGATGATCAGGGAAAGCCGTTTGTATCAGCACCTCACCGGATTTATCCGCCCGTCCGGCACGACCTGAAACCTGCATTAATTGTGCGAACAATTTTTCGGCTGCACGAAAGTCGCTGCTGTATAGCGAACTATCCGGATTCAATATGCCCACCAGCGTCAGTGCCGGAAAATCATGCCCCTTGGCCAGCATTTGCGTACCGACCAGGATATCAACCTCATTCGCGTGTATCTGTTCTCGCATCGTCTGCCAGGCACGCTTGTTTTTCGTGCTGTCTCTGTCGACCCGGAGGATACGCGCTGCGGGGAATTGCGTCTGCAACACCGCTTCTATGCGCTGTGTGCCGCTGCCAACAGGAACCAGCTCCTTATGACCGCAATCGGGGCATGCCCTTGGCATTCTGATCTGAAATCCGCAATGATGACAGCGCAACTTGTGGTCTTTCAGGTGCAACACCATCTTTCCGGCACAATCCTTGCAATCGGATAGCCAGCCGCATTCCTGACACATCAACACAGGGGCATAACCACGACGGTTGATGAACAGCAAACTCTGTTCGCCACGCTCAATACGCAGCCCGATTTCGCGCAGCAACTTCCCGCTGATACCCTCCGTCATCACCGTCTGGTTGATGTTAATGCAACTGATGGCAGGCAAACTGGCAGCAACTTGTGCGCGCGCTGTCAGTTTGAGCATTCGATAACGCCCTTTTAGCGCATTGTGGTAACTCTCAAGCGAAGGCGTAGCAGAACCCAGCACGATAGGCACCGCGCTTTGACTGGCGCGAAAAATCGCCACATCTCTGGCCGAATAGCGCAACCCGTCCTGCTGTTTGAACGAACTGTCGTGCTCTTCGTCGACGATGATCAAGGCGAGCCTGGGTATTTCTGCGAAAACAGACAAACGCGTGCCAAGGATGATTTGCGCTTCGCCTGTCTGCGCGCGCTGCCAGTTTGCCAGGCGCGCATTTTCCGACAAGCCGCTATGCAAGCTCACCAGCAGCGCATCAGGAAATCGACTTAAAAAATACTGCTCCAACTGGGGGGTAAGGTTGATCTCGGGTACCAACAACAGCACCTGCCCGCCTTGTTGCAAAATAAAATCCATCAGGTGCACATAGACTTCTGTTTTTCCGCTGCCGGTAATGCCGTGTAATAAAAAGCAGTTGAAACCGCTAGCCCCGGTCACGCTGTCCACCACCATTTGCTGCTCGTGCGTTAGCTGATGGGCATTGGCAAACGTATGAGGCAGTACGGGCATCGTATGAACTGCCAACTGAATTGCTGCCGGCACAAACTGTTCGATGAATCCTTCCGTTTCCAGCCATTTCAACTGCACGCCGACCGCTGCGGACAGGATTTTTAGTTGAGCCAGACTGCAAGTCTGTTGGTGCAGCATTTCCATGATGCGAAGGGCAAGAGCCTTACGCTTCGGCACGAAGTCGACAGTGCCTTTAATGAGGCGGTAATGAAGCACGGCTTTAAGTGTGATCGGCTTATCCGAGCGTAGTCGAGCAGGTAACGCCGGCAACACCGTCTGCCCGATTGGATAATGATAATAATCGCTACAAAATCGCAGTAAATCGAGCAAGTGAGCTGAAATCGGCGCGCTGTCATGCAATACCTGAACAACGGGTTTAATTTTATCCGCTGCAAGCAGTGAGCTATCCGCACACACCATCACCACGCCCGTCAACTGACGGCGACCGAACGGCACGATCACGCGCTGGCCTGCTACTACGGCTTCATCCACCGTATAATCAAACAGGGTGGGCAGAGGAACATCCAGGGCAACACGAACGATAGTCATAAATTCAGCAGCTTCGGACCGGCCTGCATTACGGTGATAGATTATACGGACACACCAACACCGTCATCCGATTGGGTTATTATAGCGGCTGCGTCGCTACGATGGCTACACTTTCGCGCCAGACTGATCCCCCCCGCCAGATTGCCTGTCGCTCGCCCGACACCGTTTCAGATTGACTTGATTTTCAAAACAATTACACTTTGACATGCGCGTTAAAGAGGAAATTATCATGATGCGAAATTTGATGAAGTTAATCGCAGTTTTGACCGTGATAACGTCGATTGCGGCATCTGCCGGCACTTTATCCAATCTGCCACTCAGTTTAAAGAGCGGCGTACCGCCCAACATCATGTTTGCACTCTCGGTGGAATTTCCGACTGCAATTACGCCTGCCTATCAGGATGCTGCCAGCTATTCACGCAACAATGCCTATCTGGGTTATTTTGACAATGCCAAATGCTACTATTACAGCAGCTCGCTGAGTTCAGGATCAATCGCAGGCTGGTTTTATCCCGTCAACTTATCAGGCACGACCAGCAATGGCTCTCCGCACGCCTGCACCAGCGGCTGGTCGGGTAATTTTCTCAACTGGGTATCCATGGCGGGGCTGGATGAATTCCGTTATGCCATGACAGGCGGTAACCGGGTGGTAGATCTGGCCAATTCCACAGGTTATCCCGGCGGATTAACCGTCTTGCAGCGCAGCTATCAGAGTGGCCAGGGCTCCAATTTCATGACCAAAACCTATACGGAAGACGGCTATACGACAGCTTATTCGTCCGGGACGGTGTTGACCATTACCAATTCAGGCAATGGTACCCAAATGGTTATCAGTCAGAGCGGTACGCCAACGTCAGATACTGCGGTCTGCACAACACCTGGCGGGACTTACGGGTGCAACGGTTTTCAGATGGTAAATTCTGGCGACCCGGTGACTTGCAGCAGCTGGACAGGGTCTGGTACCGTCGCCTCTCCCTATCAATGCACGGCATTCAGTGATCCTTACAGGACGCTAACCAATCCGCCCACACCAGGCTCAGTCTCAATAATGCCGGCCGGTGCCAGCCTGTTGTCAAGCACCGGCAATTATATGTATTACGGCGCGCTGCCCGCAGCGGCCAGCTCACAAGCGAGCGAATATTGGCCGGGATCGTACACAGCCTATAACTGGGCTTCCAATGGCAATGGCTCGACCTTTCACGGCTCACCCTATACCACGACGACCTCTTCGCAGATGGTATTTTTTGGTGCAGGCAGTACTTGGGCCGTACTGAACGTGCCGGCAGGGACAGCGCTTTATTGTTCGAACACCTGGTATCAGACAGTTAATCCTGCCATTACCTGGCCGAATTCCAGCGATCCGGGTGATCCGGCTCCCGGTGTGGCGAAAGCCTGCTATACCATGCCAACGCCCGCCCCCGTCACAAACGGCACGGTGACGGCTTCCTGTAATTCCATGTACAGTAGCAGCCCATCCTGCACGTTTACTTTATCCAGCACGCCGGCAGCGAGCTCGACCACCTGCAACTCATGGACAGGCAAAGGGACTTCCGCCTCGCCCTATAGCTGCAATTCATTTGGCAGTTTTACCCCGCCAGCATCAACCCTGGTGTTCAATACCACGAGCTCTCCGACGGCAACGGCTTCCTTTAGCGGAATGGTTAGCACCAATTACAGCAACTCCAATGAATCCTGCACAGTCGGGACTGCCAGCCCCCATACAACTACCTGTGCAACGTTAGGCAGCGGCAACAATGTGACAGCGACATGCAGCACTTACACGGGTAGCGGCACCAGCAGCAGCCCTTATATGTGCAACAGTTTCAGTACGGCGGCGACAACCTATTCCGGGATAGGCTGCATTTCGGGATACACAACGACAGTATCAGGCATGTATTACTGCACTCAGTACAACATGGTTGGCACGACAAGTTCCACAGGACAAATATACTACAGCACCCCCTATACGGGCCTCTACGGGTCGCCCGGCTCGGCTTACTATTCGACCTACTCGACCACCTATGGCTCAAGCGCCACCTACAATGTCAATGTCCAGGTGTGTAATAGCACAATTGGCATTGAGGGAAACTGCACCCTGTATAGCGATGGTGCAACCTATAAGCCGACTGGCGTATTGCAGAATAATAACAACATGCGTTTTGGCGTGACGTCATATTTCAATGCCAATGATATCGACAATGCCGTGCTGCGGGCAAAGGCAAAGTACCTGTCACCCCAGCAGTACTTATCAGCAGGCACCTATACCCCCAATCTGGCTGCGGAATGGTCGGCTACGAACGGAATACTTGTCAATAATCCGGACAGCGGGGATTCGAGCAGCTGGTTTGTAGCGGGCAGCAATTCCGGAGTTGTCAATTATATCAACAAGTTCGGCACAGTTTCACAGGGTTACAAGACCTATGATGACATTGGCAAATTGTATTATGAGACATTGCGCTATTTACGAGGTGGCTACAACATATCCGGTGGCAAAGGGCCAACTATCGATTTTTATGACGGTGCAAAAAGCAGCAATAACGACGGATTCCCGGTCATCAGCAGCTGGGATGATCCGGTGCAGTATTCCTGCCAGAAAAATTACATTATCAGCCTGGGCGACGTACATACCTGGTGTGACAAGCGCCTGCCCGGCGGTGCCTATACCAGCAATGGAGGCGCGGTGTGTAACGCCTATACAGACAGCAACAGCAACAGTCATCCGTCTGATCTCGGCTCGTTAAGCGGAGATACCGGCATTACCGGCAGCATCAACGGCACGAGCATCACAGGCACGGCCACCGCAATCAATGCAGTGGCCAGCATGGAGGGTATGGGAAGCCTGGCTACCGTGCAGACCGGCGCCGGCGGTGCCAGTTACTCGATGTCGGGTTTGGCTGCCTGGGCTGCGACCAACAATATCCGCCCTGATCTGGCACCGGGCACAGCACCCATGCATGTCAAGACGTATGTCATTGATGTCCAGGAAAGTGGCGACTGTGCGTACCAGCTGCATTACTGGCTGTCCGCCAAATATGGCGATCCCGGTAATTATATATTTGACCCGGGTACTGGTGCTTCCACATGGAATGGCAGTGGCTCCTGGTATGACGCGATACTTGGCAACAGCATCAGCTGCTCATACGACAATCCACCCAATTACGGTAGCGGTTCACTAATGAACTGGCCAAAGGATCTGCTCCGCGCCGGCAATCCATTAGCCATGATAAGCTCGGTTAACAGCGCGCTGCAAAACATAGCCGCTGAGCAGGGTGCGGAATCGGCGCTATCCCAATCCGCCGGCGCCTTGAATACCGGCACTGGTGCTTACATCTATCAGGGTAGCTATAACTCCGGCGGCTGGACAGGTGATCTGAAAGCCTTTGTGATTAACACTTCAGGCAATGCCTCGACTACGCCAGACTGGATGGCCTCGCAGCATCTGCCCAATCCCGCCGCTCGCAATATTTTTTCTTTCAGCCGGGGCACAGCCTCAGGAGATAGCAATCACTTTACAGGCTTTCAGTTTGCGCCGGATTCCAGCAGCGGCATCTCCTCTTTTGACACCTATCAGCAGAATCTGCTTAACACCAGCAATCTGGGCACTCTGGACTCCTTTGGTGTTGATCGCGTCAAATATATCAGAGGCGACATGACTAACGAGGCATACATGCCAAGTGCAACCGGCGCTTCATTTGCTAATACCCTGGCCAATCACGGCTGGCGTTCAAGGCTGGCAGAAGGGGTCGCCACGGCTTACACCACGGCCTCTTATATTAACGGGCCGACAGGCCAACTGGGCGACATCATCGACTCCAACCCTGTTTATATCGGTCCGCCTGCACAGCCTTTCCCTGACGCCAGTTACAAAGCCTTCTCACTGGCGCACGCCTCGCGCACACCAATGGTCTATGTCGGCAGCAATGACGGTATGTTGCATGCGATCAATGCCTCGTACACGATCAGCTCCTCCGGCTTGCCTACCCATACCACCAGCAGCGCGGCTGAAGTGTTTGCCTATGTGCCGTATGCGGCCTATCCCGCGCTGAGCAATTTGATGAGCAGCAATTATCTCCATACTTTTTATGTGGATGGCAGTCCGGTAGCGGCAGATGCCTGCATGAACAGCACGCACACCGCATGCAACGGTACCGGCGACCTGTGGAAAACCATCCTTACCGGTGGGATGAATGCCGGCGGCAAAGGCATTTACGCGCTGGACATTACCGATCCGGCAAGTAGTTTCTCCGCGGCAAATATACTGTGGGAATTCACCAGTCTGGACGATGCTGATTTGGGTTACACCTTCAGTCAACCGGTAGTTGCAAAACTCAACAACGGACGCTGGGCGGTTATTTTTGGCAATGGCTACAACAGCGTGGATGCAACAGGTAATTCAGGCAACAACAAGGCTTATCTTTTTATCTTGTATGTTGATCCGAATTTGAGCAGCTCCCAGCCCTGGGTACTCAATACCAATTATTTCAAGATTGCCCTGACCAGTCCCGGCGCACCGAATAATGCCTCGAATGGCCTGAGCGGGATCGCAAGTGTAGACGTAAACCAGAATGGTACGGTCGATTTGGTCTACGCCGGCGACAGAAATGGCAATCTGTGGAAGATTGATCTGACCAGCAGCACACCGGCATCCTGGACAGCGGCATTTTCCGGTCAACCGCTATTCAGCGCGACCGACAGTGCCGGAAACCGGCAACAAATCACCACGGCTCCCAAGGTCGGCAGCGATCCTTATGGCGGCTATATCATCACCTTCGGCACGGGTTCATGGATTGATACCACCGACACAAACCCGCAAAGCGGCTCCACGTTTAACACGGATACGCTATACGGCATCTGGGATCAGAACACCGGCGCCTCAAATTCCCCTGCAACCGGAAGAAGCGTATTGCAACGCCAGGCTATCATTGCATCGTATGTAATTGATGCAACAGGCGCTATCTGCACAACCGGCGCCAACTGCACTAAATATACAGTCCAGTCATCCTGTTTGCCGAATTACACCACCACGGCACTGGCCAACCCCGGCAACGGACTGACCGGCAATCAGAGCAATCTTTGCCCGCAGTATGTGCCTTCGCCAGCCACCTCGTACAGCACTTATACCAGCACGTTACTGGCCTCGGCAACTGGCACAGGTCAACAGTTTGGCTGGTATTTTGATCTGCCGGGCAATGGCGAACGTTCTCATTCCAATCCTCCCGCGCTGATCGGCAGTAATATCCAGTTTACTTCACTGACCCCTTCCACCAATCCCTGCACCGGCAACACCCAGGGATTTGAATATGATTTCTCCTACCTGACGGGCGGCGCACCTTCGCCAATTTATCTTTTGCCGGGTACAACTTCACTGACTGCCGCAGGACAGGTTTCCCTGGTACTGCCCGGTTCCTCAACACCGGTAAATATGGTGCTGAGCGGAAAGGCGCTAAGCGGCGGTGCGGCACAGAATCCCATTACGTTCAATGCAACCACACAAGCAGCACAAAGCGGTGCCGTGACCATTCCGGTACCTGCGGGCACCCCTTCAGTAGCACCTGCAGCATGCACGGCGGGGAACTGCACAACGGCCAATTACTATATCCCCGGATGGGGCTTTTTGATGAATCAAAGCTATGGTCCCGCTTCAGCGGCAGGTAGAATCAGCATCAGTTGCACCAATGCAGAAACAGGCGGGATGTCTTGTTCTCCCAGACTCAGACCCGGGCAGTTCGGACGCCTGTCATGGAAGCAAATTAATTAAACACAGGAGTTCTGATGAAAGCACGCGGATTTACCCTGATTGAACTCATGATTACTGTCGCGATTGTCGGCATACTCGCAGCCATCGCCTTGCCTGCCTACAACAGTTACACGACAAAAGCCAAACGCAACCAGGCCAAAGCAGTCATGCTGAATTTATCGCAGATGGAAGAGCGCTATTACACCAACAACTATACTTACTATACAGTCAGCACTGCACCACCGACAGCCGAACCGCAAGGCTGGGCAAATTATGCCGGCACCAGCATGGCTGCACGCACTTATGACCTGTCGGTTGCAACAGCCGGCGCCTCTACGGTTCCTGCGACTTACATCATCACGGCCACACCGTCGAATGGCTTTTCGGATACGCAATGCGGCACATTGACGCTGGACAACGCGGGGAACAAAGGCAGCACGCTGGGCAATGCTTCACCTTGCTGGTAATCCAACACGGTCAGGTTGCCCCAACACAGGAATATTGTCGGAAATCCAGCCGCTGGAATCTAACTTCAAGTCGACCATCATTTCGCTGTTAACGGCCACCCCGTCAATTTCACCCGCACGATACTGATTACGGTAAAGACTGAAAGCCAACTGCCCTTCAAGATCATGAGGCAAAGTGGAAGACAGTCGTTCGACTTTAGTGACTTCACCCGTGCGACTGATCGAAAGTCTGAATACCACCTCGCCGTTGATACCTTGCGCGATTTCCATCGCAAGCGGCGGTGAACCTATCATTTCAGGCCTGCGCGTCAATGCACTGGCCGTAAAATAGACCCGCGTTGCGGGTTTCTTGAATGAACTGCTGCGAGCGACGGGGGCAACAGTTGCATGTTCGTTCACGCGCAAGATGATGGCGGGTTTGCCGGTCAATATGACGATCAGCGGGGCAGGTGTATCAGCTGCGCCGGGATGCGGCTGATGCCAGACCAGTGACAGGGCAAAGACATGCAGTACGCAAGAAGCCTCCAGACAACTGATCAGGCGAAGCAGATCCTGTTCCTGATACATTTAAGGCGGACAATAAAACTCTTGCAAGGTAACCCGGGTATCTGCCGAACGCCCTTCGCCTTGAACCGTGATGCGGAACAAATAGCTGGTATTGTTGCATGCGGTGCCATTGTATTTAACAATATCAATCAGATATCTTGGCTGTGCATTGACCCCGGAGATCTGCGGTGCCCGGGTAATGTTGTTATTAGCAGGCGTGCAACCGGGACCATTCGCACCTATGGCACAGGTATACGGATAGTTGGCATTCCCGGTATTGAAAAAATCGCTTAATTCAGGTGCCAGCAACGCACTCTGATAGGCACTAGGATTGTTATTGGGCGTATAGGGAAACTGGTAACTGCCGGATATATAGAGCTCCGCATCGCGCATCGCCGCTTCCGCTGCGGCAAAAGCGACATCCTTGTCACGTGAATTACGCGCAATTTTCTCATCCGAGGTCGATATATTCACCGTACTAAGCAAAATCACGGTCAGCACTATCATGAAAACCAGCGCCGTCAACAACACAAACCCCTGTTGCCTGACGCCGTATTCTGCGGGCTTCAATTTCAAACGGATCATCGCATGCTCAGTCTAAAATGTAACGCTGCAATTACTGAAATTCCGGATAGCAATTTCAGTTGACAGCGGTTGCGGCAAACGGAGCCGGTTGTCAGCAGGAGGCGTAAATTGTGCGCCCGCCGTGCCGCCCGGATCGACATAAGTGTCCGCTGTCGATGCTGGCGTGCCAAAATGATAATAGGTTTTACCCGCAGGAACCCCTGCCGAAACCGTATTGGCACTTCGCGCAACGATAGAAACCTTAACGCTTAAGACATTATCGAAGTTTGTGACCAATTGAGCAGGAACATAATGATTGATAATGCCGTCGGCATCAGTGTCCTCCCCATAGAGTATCTGCAGACTTTCAACGCCGGACACCATGGGCTGTGAAGCAGCCTCCCCGGCCGGCGGAGGATTGCTGGTATGACACCAAAGCGCCGGTTCGTTGTTGTTATTCGGATCCACCGCAACATACAGCGTATCTTCAATTAACCGGCCGTTAGGCACTATATTTCCAAGGCAATCCGAGCTCGACGTCGTACTGCCAGACACGCCTCCTGCGCCACTATCATCGCCGTAATAGCGTACGCGTATCGCATCGCTCAAATTGGCAACAGTCACCCCTGCACCGCTGAAATTCGTGCCCGCCAGCGTCGCATTAATAGTCACCGGATCGTTAACGCCTGCCATTGTTGTGCCTGTTGTACCTGTAGAACAGAAATTGAACTCAGGCAGAGTAGCAGCCTTACTGACAAATCCGGCTTGCTTGATTTCCCTCGACAATAAATCAATGGCAAAACGCACGGTTTCATTCAGGCGACTGGTGTCAGTCTGTGCGCGTTGGGTGGCATAACCCGACTGCCAGGCGATGGTGATGGCCAGCAGAATGATCATCGAGATCGCGATTGCAACCATGAACTCAATCAATGAAAAACCCTTGCTCACAGATTGGTATAGGTGCATAAGGCACCTCCCGTGCCAAAAGTTCCAGCGGTGCCCGATACCGAGGAGGAAGCCGCAATGCGCGATTCATTCCAGCATATCTTGACCACATAAGGCGCATTCACGGCACTATCGCATAGCCAGTTGGCCGATGTACCATCATTGGGTGTGCTGTCCTGACAAACTGTGCCTGTACCGTTGGGCAACAATCCGGCAAGCTGATCTTTCCACATTTGCAACGCATTTTGCACGTAACCGGCTGTGCTGGAAGTGCCCCTTGTACATCCGGCAACTTGCAAACAGCCGGCAACTGGAACAGCGCTCGCTGCTGAAAAAGTAACCGCAGTCGCAGCATTTATAGTGCCGATGGCTGTTGGATTGGCACGCATGACTTCAGCAATGGCGTGAGCCTGTTGGGAGGCAATCGAGCGATAAACAGACGATGAATTCATTTTCAGACTGGTAATGATGACAGACAGCATGCCAAATAAGCCAATTGAGAGTACCAGCATGGTCACCAGCACTTCAATCAGCGAGAACCCCTGTTGCTTTAGCGATTTTATCATCATAATATATTAGCAAGACTGTACTGTTCTAGTTGCTACAGGATGACCGCTATAATCAATTGAAATCTGCCTGTCCTGGCTTGCTCCTTTAACACAAAGCGTAAACGAACCGTTTCCCAAAGGGAACATCCCTCCATAGGCGTTGTAGACAACATAAATGTTTGGAAATCCCGTCATGGTTACAGACAGATTGGCCGGCATGCCGGATACATATTTTACCAGTGTATCTCCGCTATTATAGGAATTACTGCCATCCTTATCGATAAAGACAATACGCCCTTTAGCCCAATCAGAAATGCTAACCGAACAGGCTGTACCGTTAGTGGACGGACAAACGATTGCATGGTGTCCACTTGTCGCAGCAAGACTGCGCGCCTGCATCAGATCGGCAATCAAATCGTTAGTCGCTGAACTAATGCGGCTATTCGCGATAAAACTTGAAAAATTAGGCGCGGCAAGGGCGGCCATGATGCCGATGATCGCGATGACCACCAGCAGCTCCATCAAAGTAAAGCCGGCTTGTTTGTTCCTGAGTGTCATTACTGCTCCTGATTTTTATTAACGTAACT
>CAIWRI010000069.1 GCA_903915035.1 uncultured Nitrosomonadales bacterium
CCATCAATCACATTCCGGGGTTGAGGCTGTAGGAATCCCCTGTCTTTCATTCAAAAACACGAGCCGTAAGGCGACATGTTTTGAGGGAAGCCCCTTGCGGGCTTAGGCAGGAGAGGATGTACTGGTGGCGGCAAGAATACGTACCCATCTGTCGCTGGTCAGGGTGAAGCTGCTGGACGCGAGTTATCGCGAATGTATCTATATGCTGGGCGCTGCGGGTCACTACAATGATAGTGAGGGGGCATATCTGGCGCATGGCGGCTTATGCTGCGGCGCTGGCTGCAGCATGCGGCTGGGAGGCGCGTGATTGCCGTCAGGTCGAGCTGGCAGCACCGATGCATGACGCCGGCAAGATTGGTATTCCCAATGCGATCATGCGCAAACCGGGCAAGCTGGATGCGGCCGAATGGATCATCCTTAGCTGAGAGGCGCACGAAATTCAATGAGCGCCTCGCCAGTTTTGGGATTCTGGAGGTCAGCTTTGGTTAGCGGCGCACGAGTTTTGGAATCCGGCTCACAAGTTTCGGTTAGCAGCGCACGAGTTTCTGAATCCAGCACACGAACTTCGGGATACTGGAGGCCCGTTTTGGGATCCTGCAGTCCAGCTTCAGTGAGCGGCTCGCCAGCGTCAGAATCCGGCTCATAAAAATGCACCGAATTGCGCCCGTGCGCTTTAGCCGCGTACATCGCTATATCCGCCTGCTTCATGATATCTTCCTGATTACCCTCGTGATTGATAAACATCGCGATGCCGATACTCGCAGAACAGTGATGTTCGACAGTACGAACCGGCAACCCTGCATTGATTACATTCAGATAATAAGGTGCAGACAGTCTGGCGCGGATTTTTTCCGCGATACCTTGCGCCAGTAACACTGATTTTTCTTTTTCTGTATTCAGATTACCCAGAATCACCACAAACTCATCGCCACCGAAACGCGCAACAGTATCAATCTTGCGTACACAGCCTTTTAAGCGATTCGCAACTTCGATCAACAGCAAATCACCCGTTGCATGGCCGTGGCTGTCATTCAATGGCTTGAAGTTATCCAGATCGAGAAATATCAGTGCGCTATAACGTCCGCTACGACGACTGGCAGCGATTCTCTGGCCTAAGCGATCAGTTAGCAGGCGTCGATTCGGCAGTTGTGTTAAAACATCATAAAAAGCCAGCATGGTTATTTGCTCCTCGGCTTTTTTCCGCTCAGTGATATCCAGAATTACCCCAACCAGACCACCCAGTTTTCCGTCTACCTTGGTAAAAGTGGCCTTGGAAAACATGACATCCCGGTATTCGCCACTGACGGATCGTACCTTTGCTTCGTATGTCTGAGTGCCGTGATGCTCAAATAACGCCTTGTCTGTGGCGTAGTACTGGTCAGCCAATTTCTTAGGCGAAAGTTCATACACCGATTTGCCGATAATTTCTTTCCGGCTGCTGCCGGTATATTGTTCAAACGCTCTGTTGCAACCCAGATAGTGACCTTTCTCGTCTTTATAAAACAAGGGACTGGGAACGGCTTCAACCAATTGTTCGATAAAATTCAATTGCTCTTTCACTTCCAGCTCGGATTTCTTGCGCGCTGAAATTTCTCTCATCAGTAGCAAGGTATTGTCAGCTACGCTTGAAAAAATTGAAAACATGATGTCGATCAGGATATTCGCTGAGTTATCCATGCTTTCAGTCGCCTGCTTTTTGGCTGATTCAACAGACATTCCTTTTTGCAGGGCTGTAATCAAAAGAATCATGTATTTGTCATCGCCCAATATATGCTTTGCTAACCAGCGTGAAAGAAATAGCAGAATATTTTCGATGACATTTTCAGAAGAAGTATTTTCCGAATCTCTTAAATGAGATAAGTAGATCAAAAATTCGTTATGGCCTTTATTATGTTCAGTCAGTTCATCTTCATCTGAAAGATGCGTTAGCCAGATATCTTCTTCAGTTTTGAAATGAAAGGTGGAATAGTCCGCTAGCTCATTAAATATCTCATTTAATGTCGGAACAGCAGATTTAATTGCAATATGTGATGCGAGTTTATTCAACAGAGCGACCAGGCACAGATGCTGTTCATCTATCACTGTAATGCCGGTATTGAAATTTTCATTCCAGGGAAAAAAGTCAATATGTTGTACAGTAGGATTCACGAAATGACCTCAATATTAATAAGACACGAAAAAATAATTTTTACAAAAAACTCAACATAGCAGTATTAAAAAACAGCCTTGTGCTTAACTTTTCGTTAGTCTAAAATTAAACAAAAATTGCAATACTCGCGGTTTTTTACTTTGAAGATATATTGCATCCAAGCATTTACGAGAGCCTGATGATGCGGCATGGTAAATAGTCGGATGATAACTGCTTGTAAGCATCAAATATTTTCATTTTTGATGTTCAGCATTCTGTAGCGCAGATGTAAAATTCGTTCGCAAGTTCCTGATCAATCTGATGAGCCGTGTGTGCGCATTCGACAGTCCGAAATGATGCGTATCATATCTAACAGTATTTTGATAAAAATCGATACGATTGTCCTCCACAAACTGATTTTTCCTGTGTCATTCGCATCACTCACACCATACTCATTTCGGTGAACGAGCTTTTCATATCTCATTGTAGCTATTCTGTTTCTTCATCCAGGCTATACGCTAACAGCGCTGAATGGTGATTGCTGAATATCCGTTTTGCTCCCGTGAGTCTTTATGACGGCCTCAGATAAAAAAATTTACGCCTCCCATTATCCGTCGGGAATGCCTTTGTTACAATAAGAAAATTCTTACTTTTCTCTAGTGATTCCGTTATAGCTGAAATCAAGTAGATGAATGCCGAAAAATAAACAACAGACTGTCAGCTAACTTGTCTTGAATTTTTTTTCAATGACCCGTTGACCCCGTTTGACAGCGGGGATAAAGTAAAACATCTTTTAACGCCAGATTTCTTTAAAAATAAGTTTCAAGCGCTAATTTACGACAGTATCTGGTGTATAGTAAGTGTCCTTTACACAGGACTGTTCATTCATGCGTATTCTAATTGTAATTCCCGTTATTCATACTTTGCAGGATATGGGCTCTTTGCATGAATTAACCAGGCAGGCGTACGTCGTTCGTTATGGAGATGAAAAATGGCTGGCACATTTAAAATCAATTGATCAGGTCTGGAGCGGAATTCGGCAGATGATTGAAAAACTTGAATTGCCCTGTGCTCGTGTGCGGCTGTATCAGGATGGTTTGCCTCTGTGCGGTAATGAAATAGAAATCGTCAGGGAAGTCGCTGCGCAAGGTAGTCAAAATTATCAAATTCTGCTGGAACTGATCACACAAGGTGCTACGCTGACGGGTACAGAGGACGCCAATCTGTTGCTTCAGGAATATCAGTTGCATCAGGATGCTGCGACAACGGACTCCTTAGCACAGGAAAATATCCGTAAGGTGCGGCGTCAAGCGATACTCGCAGCAAGAGATCAGTTTATTGCAAATCGCATCAATAGCACGCTTAGCGAAGGTGAAATCGGCTTGTTGTTTTTGGGCATGGCTCATGCGGTAGAATCGCTGCTGGATGCAGATATTCTCGTGCGTCCTTTGCTCCCTTCGCTACAGGAAAAACAGGAAGGAATCCGATGCCCGGCATAACATCTGCACATAACAGGGATAGTCGCGTGAATATGGCGGCATCCGTCAAGGTGCTGATTGTGGATGATCTTGAGGATGTGCGCTGGGCGCTGTCCAATATCGTCCGGCTTGAGGGATATGTTCCGCTGCCGGCAGCGAACGGCTCGGAAGCGTTGACCTTGTTCATGCGGGAGAAGCCCGATTTGGTTCTGCTGGATGTTGGTCTGCCCGATATGAATGGCTTTGATGTGCTGGCACGGATTAAGGCGATCGACAAATCGGTTCCTGTCGTGATGGTGACAGCGCGCGGCAAGACCAGCGACGCCGTTCGCGCAATACGAACCGGTGCCTATGACTATGTGGCAAAGCCATTTCTAAATCAAGACATCGCATTTACCGTACGGCTTGCCATTGAGGAAAAATCAAAAGCAGCCCGGAAACAGCAATCCTGGGAAGAATCGGAGGCTGAGGGCTCATTGCTGAATATCATGGGGAAAAGTCCTGCAATACAGCGTATTCAGGCAGAGGTGGAGCGTGTAGCCGGGACAAATTTATCCGTATTGCTTCAGGGGGAGAGTGGCACCGGAAAAGAGGTGGTTGCAAGGGCGATCCACGCAGCAAGTTTGCGCGCCGGCAAGCCGTTCATTGCACTGGATTGTGGTGCCATTCCGGAGTCACTGATTGAAAATGAACTATTCGGCCATGAAAAAGGGGCGTTCACCGGCGCACATCAGCAAAAAATCGGGGTCTTCGAAATGGCTGAAGGGGGCACCCTGTTTCTTGATGAAATCGGCAATCTGCCCCTGGCGGTGCAAAGTTCTCTGCTCCGGGTGCTTGAAACACGGTATATCCGGAAAGTGGGTGGCACACAGGATCAAAAGTTGAATTTTCGACTGGTAGCTGCAACCAATGTGGATCTTCAGTGCACGATGCAGCAGAAAACTTTTCGTGACGATCTGTACTATCGGCTCGCAGAATTTACTATCCTGCTGCCCTCGTTGAAGGAGCGTAGCGAGGACATTGTGTTTTTGGCAAAACGCTTTCTCGCGCAGGCAAATCTGGAGTTGGATAAGCAGGTAACGGGCCTGTCGACGCAGGCCGAAGAGATGCTGCAAGGCTACTCCTGGCCTGGCAATGTGCGCGAGTTGCGTAATCAGATACGGCGGGCGACCTTGCTGTGTATTGATCCTGCAGGAATCATTACGCCTGATTTGTTCATGGCGCTCAATGTGATCAATAATAATTTAAAATTTGAAAGTTGTAGTAATACGCTATGCGATCAACCGGGATCTATGTGTTCTTTCCCTCTGGGAAATTCAGCGTGTCCGTTCACTAATGCGAAACTTCTGTTCGGCGCAGAAACTGCATCACTCAAGGAAATAACTGCCCGCATGACGGCTCAGGTTGAACGTCTGGTATTGCAGCAAACTTTACAGCATGCCAAAGGCAATAAGGCACTGGCCGCGCGCATGCTTAAAATTGACTATAAAACAATGCATAACAAGTTGAAACTGTATGAGATTTTGTCGAACCATGGCGTGAGCGATGACTACTCACCGGGGGACGGGATAGATCCTATTATTGCAAAAAAGGAGTAGCACATGACTGATAAAACTCGCACCACGGAATTTACCGACGCTAAACTTCGTCTTGAAGAAATTGGCAGCAAATTGGGCGAACTGTTTGGTAAGCCGGCCGCTGAAGCCGCGACAGGCGGGATTTTCGCAGGGCTAGGCAGCATGCTTGAACAATTGGGGAAACTGGCTGAACACGGTGCGCTGAATAAAAGTGGCGAACTGGATAGCGGGACGGACAAACGGATCAAAGGTGTTTATGGCTTTACGATCAAGACTGCGCTGGGTAACAAGGGCGGCATAGAGGTTGAACCCTTCGGCAATATAAAAAAAAGCGAAGACGGCAAGTTGGTCGAAGTACAACAGATACGTGAGCCTATGATAGATCTGTTTGATGAGCCGGATCATCTGCTTGTTGTTGCCGAAGTGCCAGGAATTACGCAAGAAGAGGTACGCCTGGAGTTGCATGACGATATTCTGATTTTCTCGGCCGAAAATGCCGAGTGTAAATATCGCAAGGAAGTGTTGCTGCCAGCCAGTTTTGCGTCAGGCCAGATGAATTTTACCTGCCATAACGGTCTTTTGAAAATTCGGCTTAACAAATAGCGGAGCGCAACATGGAAAAAGTGACGGATGGGCTATTGCAGTTAAAAGTATCCGAGGCACTGGGTAAGGATGTCGGGCGGGCGCTGGCAAGAATAGACCCGGCGGATTTCACGTTGCTGGGTGTTGAAATTGGCGACATTATTGAGATTGTCGGGAAGCGTCGCACGGTGTGCAAGGTCATGCCGGCTTTCAAGGATGACAGAGGCGGGGCGCGAATCCAGATAGACGGCGTGTCGCGCGGCAATGCGGAAATTTCCCTGGAAGAGGTCGTAACAGTCAGGAAAGTTGCCGCCCAACCGGCGCAGCGCATGGTTTTGTCTCCTACTGCAGCAGGGTTTTCTGATCGCGACCTGCAATACATAGGCACAAGACTGGACGGGCTGCCGGTACTGGAAGGAGACCGGATACGCGGCACCCTGTTTGGTAGCCGCTTTGTGGATTTTTTAGTCAGGGAAACCGAACCCGGCGGTCCTGTATTGATAACGCCAACCACGCTGTTGACGGTGGGGCCCGCGCGCACGGAGGCCAGAACAGGCTCGGTCGGACGGCCCTCCTTTTCCTATGAGGATGTCGGCGGACTGAAGCGCGAAGTGCAGCGTGTCCGTGAAATCGTTGAATTACCGTTGCGTTATCCTGAGGTGTTTACCCGGCTTGGCATTGATGCACCTAAGGGGATTTTACTGTACGGACCACCGGGCTGCGGCAAGACGCTGATCGCACGTGCGGTCGCACATGAGACCAATGTACGGTTTTTCACGATCAGCGGCCCTGAGATTATGCAGAAGTTTTACGGCGAGTCCGAAGGATATCTGCGTAAATTATTCGAAGATGCGACGAAACAGGCGCCGTCTATTATTTTTATAGATGAAATTGATTCCATTGCACCGAAGCGTGAATCGCTGGGGGGCGAGCATCAGGTCGAAAGGCGGGTGGTCGCCCAATTGCTCAGTCTGATGGATGGCTTGAAGTCAAGGGGGCAGGTTATTGTCCTTGCCGCCACCAACATTCCGAATGCGATTGATCCCGCGCTGCGCAGGCCGGGGCGCTTTGATCGTGAAGTGGTCATTCCCATTCCTGACCGGCATGGTCGTTTGGAGATACTGGAGATTCACAGTCGCGGCATGCCATTGGCGCGTGACGTCGATTTGACCCGCCTGGCGGATGTAACGCATGGTTTTGTCGGTGCAGATCTGGAAGCATTGTGTCGGGAAGCCGCGATGATCTGTGTTCGGCGTATTCTGCCGGAAATTGATTTTGCCCAGGCTTCTTTGCCCTATGAGTCCTTGCAAAAACTGGAACTTTGTCTGGATGATTTCCTCACCGCGCTACGCTCCATTGAACCATCGGCCTTGCGTGAAGTGTTTGTCGAGGTTCCCAATACAGCCTGGGAGGATGTAGGCGGACTGGTTGAGCCTAAGCGCCTGCTGCGCGAGGCGTTGGAGTGGCCGTTGTTGCATGGCGAAATGTTTAAGGCGGCAGGCATTCGTCCACTCAAGGGAATACTGCTGTCAGGCCCGCCCGGTTGCGGCAAAACCCTGCTGGCACAGGCAGCAGCCAGCGCCACACAGGTGAATTTTATTTCTGTCAAAGGACCCGCTTTGATGTCGAAATACATCGGTGAATCCGAGCACGCCGTGCGCGAAGTGTTCCGCAAGGCAAAGCAGGCCGCGCCTTGTCTGGTATTTTTCGATGAGATTGATGCCCTGGTGCCGCGTCGTGGTGGAGGTGCTTCGGATGCCGGCGTCGGCGAACGTGTCGTAGCTCAGTTTCTGGCCGAATTGGACGGTGTCGAAAAGCTGAATGGCGTGCTGGTGCTGGCGGCGACCAATCGGCTGGATATGATAGATCCTGCCCTGAGGCGACCGGGTCGCTTCGATCTTGTGGTAGAAATTCCGTTGCCTGATGAAACTGAGCGTCTGGCCATTTTACAGGTACAGGCGCGAGGCAAACCCGTCTCCGCTGAGGTGGATTTGGCGGCAATGGCGAGCAATACACAAGGTTTAACAGGCGCTGACCTTGGTGCCGTCTGTCAGTATGCGGCTATGAATGCGATTCGCGAGCGAGTCGGCCGCGGACAACAGTCAACACTTGACGCTTCCCCCTTGTGTATTGAAGTGCAACATTTTGAGGCTGCATTACGTCAGGTTGGAAAATGAGCGATACAGCGGTCGTTACAGAGCATGCAATCTATCTTTACTGTCTGGCGAGGCCTGAATGCCTTGCGGTATTACAGAATTTGAGCGGAGTGGACGAGCACTTCCCTGTGACAGCGTTGTGCGGTTGCGAGGGTAGTGTGGTCGCGGTGATCAGTGAAGTTGATCCGGCAGAATTTTCAGAACAAAATTTGCAGATGTTGTCGTGGTTGGGTGTGCGTGCGCAACGACATGAGGCTGTGGTGGAACGCGTGATGGCTAGCTCGCCACTTTTGCCGGTCAAGTTTGGCACGCTGTTTCGTTCTTTAGCCAGCCTGCAGGCATATCTGGGGCTGAATGTTGTTTCGATCTCGCGTGCTCTGGATGAATTGCGGGGACTGGTCGAGTGGAGCGTTAAGGTTTATCTGGCAGAGTCGGTGGCTCGTCCTCTCGTGGTTGCCCGGGATGAGGATATTCAGTCAAAAATTGCCGCGATGCCGGCGTCCCCCGGTGCTCGTTATATCCAGCTAAGGCAACTGGAGAGTAAAATTGAGGTATCGCTGAATATCTGGATTAACCGGCTAGCTGAGGCTATTCAAAGCGAGTTGATTGTGCATGCCGTGGCATCAACCCGGTTGCGTCGTCACTCAAGTGCCATCACAGGACGGCCTGAGCGGATGGTCTTTAATCGTAGTTATTTACTCAGCGATATGATGCTGGCTGATTTTCGTGCGGCGCTCGCCAGGCAGCAGGCTGAGTACCTGGATAGTGGTATCTCGCTGGTACTGCAAGGGCCATGGCCACCTTACAATTTTTGTCCTACGCTTGCGGGGAGTGAATCATGAAAGACTGGGTTGCCGGCAGTAATTCAAGCAGGCCCGACCTGACTGATGGTGAGACGTCAGAGGGTTGGTACGAAAAGTTATATCACATGCTGCTGGGTAATATTCCGTTTTCCCTGCTGCTGGTTGATCGTTCTTTGTGCATCGTGTCGGCTAACCGGAATTTTTTGGTCAAGGGGCAGCGTACCGAAATTAACACCATAGGCGCGGCGGTAAGCGAGGTATTTCCAGATGTGGTACTGAGTTTTACACAATTGGAAAGCAAAATTCGCAATGTATTTGACTCGGGTTTTCCCCTGCCGGGCGAGCAAATGACCTATCGGGCACCGGGAATTGCAACGCGTGTTTATTATTACAGCGTGATTCCGGTGCGGTTAGGCGAAATGGTGGAACACGTGATGCTGGTGATGGATGACATTACCGAAAAAGTACAGTTGATTGAAAAAGCCAGAATGGTAGAACGTCATTTGGCAACAGTGGTCGAAAGCGCGAACGACCTGATGGTATCCACCAATGGCAAAGGCAGTATCGTCAGCTGGAATCGTTCTGCGGAACGTATTTCCGGTTATCAGGCTAATCAGGTGCGCGGCAGGTTGCTGGCTGACTTGTGTGAGGGGGGGCACCGCGAAGATATGAAAGCGATGATCCGACGTCTGGTCGAGGGTAGTGCCGTTCAGTTTCAGGAGATATGTCTGGTCTCCAACACGGGCAGTCTTATTCCTGTCGACTGGTCGTGTTCGCCTATTCTTGATGATACGGGTAAGGTCAGCGGTGTGGTTGCGGTAGGCCGCGATTTGACGGAGCGGCGCGCATTTGAACAGCATATCTTTCAAAGTGAAAAACTGGCCGCCTTAGGTGTGATGGCTGGCGGGATCGCGCATGAATTGCGGAATCCGCTGGCGGTAAGCTTCTCTGCAGCGCAGTTTTTATTGAAACCTTCCGAGGATTTTCTCTTTCAGCGGGAATGCGTTAATAAAATCATAGATGGCATCCAGCGCTCTTCATTGATTATCGAAAATCTGTTGAGGTTCGCCAGACCCTCACCGGGTGATCGCGTGGGCGCGCTGGATCTCGTTGTTCTGGCAACGGATACGGTTGGCGTGTTGTCTCCTCAAGCCAGGCTACAGAAAATTAAGGTACAGGAAAAGTACCCCGGCGCGCCTGTCATGGTTTCAGGAAATACCAACCTGTTGCAACAAGTGTTGATGAATTTGATTTTGAATGCATGCCAGTTTATGTCTGAAGGGGGAGAGGTGATAGTTGAAGTTCGATGCGAAGCGGGTTCGGCGCTAATCCAGGTAAGCGATACAGGTTGCGGTGTCTCACCCGCCAATTTGAGACGCGTGTTTGACCCTTTCTTTACCACCAGACCCATCGGTAAAGGGACAGGTTTAGGGCTGTCCATTTGCCACACCATCGTCAAACAGCACGGCGGTGAAATTGAGCTTGAGAGTGAGGAAGGGAAAGGCAGTACCTTTTCCGTTCGGTTGCCGCTGCTGCAGGTTTGAACTGAGATGACTGAAGGCCTGCATGTGCTGGTAGTGGATGACGAACCTGATGTGTGCTGGGTGTTGGAGGTGCTCTTGCGTAACAACGGGTTTACGGTGGTGACAATGGCAAGCGGCGGCGCCGCCTTAAACTGGCTTAACAGCGCCACGTGCGGACTTATTCTTGTCGATGCAAAGTTAGGCGATATTGAAGGTGTGGAGTTAGCCAGAAGAATACGCATCGATACCGCTTGCACGGCACCCGTGATTCTTGTTTCCGGCTATTTTTACAAGGATGACAGTGTGGTGCAAAACAGCCTGAATAACGGGACTATTGCCGCTTTTGTCACTAAGCCTTTCAGGCATGAAGAGATTTTGAACGCAATTAATGCCGTCTTGTCCGTAAAACATTAACTGAGGAATGCTTATGCCAACTAAAAAATTCATCTATGCGGTTGTCGAAAATGATCTGCTATCGCTTGCCGGCATCACAGGGCTTGCCGCAGCACCGCTCGAAATGGTCTGTTATAACAATCTGGCCGCAGTGGTCAGTGACATTGATGCCGTGCGTTTTGATACGGAATTATCGGAACAAGGAACGTCCAATCAGCTTAATGCCGATCTGCTGGCCTATCAGCAGGTAAATTTTCAGCTATTAAGCGGTTCCGGCGGTATGCTACCACTTAAATTTGGCTTTACTGCAGGTAATCGCAGCGAAGTCGAAGCGGTTCTGGAGCATGCTTATCTGCAACTGCGTTCCGGTTTGGACAGGCTACGAAATCAGGTTGAATTAGTGGTTCAGGTCACCTGGGATATGAACAAAATTATTTCTGAAATTGCGTATGACCATGCCGAATTTATCAGCGCAGATCCCGTTAAGACCGGAAAATTCCTGTTTGAAGCGGCCCAGGCGAAGAAAATTGAATTGATAGACTTGATTAACAAGCAACTTTCGCCACTTGCCGGTGATTTTTCCGACGGGCCGCGCAAAGCGGAGGATATGATCCTGAATCGCAGTTATCTGGTAGACAGGCGCAGTGAAACACAGTTTGATGCAGCGATGAATACGCTAGGGAATTGCTATGACGGAATTTTAAGTTTTCGCTACATTGGCCCGCTGCCTGCATATAGTTTCGTCAATATTGAACTGAATCAGGGCAACTTTATTTTACTGGATAAGGCGAGAAAAATTCTGAAACTGCAGCAAACGACGACTTGGGGAGGCATAAAATCTGCCTATCGTCAGCAACTAATGGCTTATCACCCGGATTTTCATCCAGATGACGCACAAGCCGCAGAGCGGTGTAAAGAGGTAATCGCAGCCTTTGACATGGTAAGTGCTTATTGCCGGAGTTTTCCAGATTTTTCGGGAAATGACAGTAGCTATGATTTTAGCCGGAATGAGGTCGAAAAGCACTTCATTGTCGATACTAAATCAGCGGTGTTATCTCGTGGAGCCGCCTCACGTTCCGTTGTGCCTGATGGTATTTCGCTATGAGTAAAACCATTGGTATTGATTTGGGTACGACTAACAGCTGTATGGCTGTGATGATGGAAGGCGAGGCGGTAGTGATTCCGAATGCGGAAGGGGAGCGCACCACGCCGTCTGTGGTTGCCTTCATGGATGACGGTCAATATCTGGTAGGTCGTGCTGCGAAAAATCAGCAACTGGACAATCCCCTTAACACGTTTTTTTCGATAAAACGTTTCATGGGGCGCAAATGGAATGAGGTTGTAAATGAGATGGCGATGGTTCCCTACCAAATCAGGAGGGGAGCGACTGATGAGCTGTATGTTGTGGCTAATGACCGTGAGTATGCACCGCAGCAGATCAGTGCATTGATATTGCAAAAGCTCAAGCGTGATGCGGAGGCTTATCTTGGTTGTATGGTGACGGACGCGGTGATTACCGTCCCTGCCTATTTTAACCATGCTCAGCGCGAAGCGACCCGCGATGCGGGGCAAATTGCCGGGCTGAATGTGTTGCGTATCATTAATGAACCCACCGCTGCGTCGTTGGCTTACGGGCTGGATCAGGTGAATGAACAGAAAATTCTGGTGTTCGACCTGGGCGGCGGCACTTTCGATGTGTCGATACTTGACTTGGGCGAAGGGCTGTTTGATGTAAAGGCCACCAATGGCGACAATCACCTTGGGGGAGATGACTTTGATCAGGCTATCGTCAACTGGATGATCACTGAGTTCAAGAATGATCAAGGCATAGATTTGGCTGCTGACAAAGAGGCCTTGCCGCGTCTTTATCAGGCTGCCGAGCAGGCGAAAATCACCCTTTCTAAAGCGGGGTATGTCGACATTAATTTGCCTGCTATCGTCACAACTTCTGCGGGTGCAAGTCACCTTGTCCTGCAACTGACGCGTGAAAAGCTGGACGGGATTGCAGGAGAGTTGCTGCGGGCCGCCCTGCTGCCGATTAAGCAAGCCTTATCGGATGCCGCCATGTCTCCGGCTGATATCAATCATGTTGTTTTAGTCGGCGGGATGACCCGCATGCCGGCAGTGGTCGATACGGTTCGGCAACTGTTAGGCAAGGAGCCGCATCAAGGCGTAGATCCGGATGAAGTGGTAGCGATCGGTGCCGCTATTCAGGCGGGTATTCTTTGTGGCGAGGTTCAGGGGATCTTGCTGCTCGATGTTACCCCGTTGTCACTGGGGATAGAGACCAAAGGAGGTGTTTTTACGCGTCTGATTGCAAGAAATTCAAGCATCCCGATACGCAAAACCGAGACTTTTACCACTGCAGTAGATAACCAGACCTCAGTTGAAATTCATGTCTTGCAGGGTGAGTCGGAAATGGCCGCTTTCAATAAGACACTGGGCATCTTTCAGTTGTCAGGCATCACGCCGGCGAGGCGTGGACTGATGGAGATAGATGTCAGTTTCGATATTGATGCGAACGGCATTATCCATGTTCATGCAGAGGATATCGTAACAGGGTGCGAACAGGAGATTCGTGTAGAAGGTGGAACCGGTTTAAGTTTCAGTGAAGTCAACAGGATGATGATGGAGGCCAGGATGCACGCCGAGATAAGCTGTCGTTTGCATGAACTGGCCGAAGCACGCAACCTGGGGGAGGTTCTTGCTGACGGGATTGACCACTCGCTTGTGGTGCAACGTGGCAAGCTCGAAACTGCTACAACGACTCTGATTGAGCGTCAGCTTTTAAGTTTGCGTCAGGCAATGGCCGGTAATGACATCATTGAAATACGCGCCAAAATCAGAGCGGTCACAGCAGCGGCCCAGATTCTCATTGCATAAATGCGGGTCGTGATTCCATAGGTATGGCGGTCGCGCCACAGATATTCCACCTCACTTGATTTATAAAATATTATCGGCCTATAAGATATAGAACACTCTGTCAGATAAATTTATTTATACTTTTGATTTTTAAGTGTTTTATTTTTATTTTGCGAATTACAAATCTTTGGCGTCAAGATTGCTTATCTATAGGTACCGGAACAGAAACCTGATGCTTCGGATGCAGCATACTTATCAGGTGTAAAAACTTTTATTTTGGAGAGCTATCATGGCAAACGTACAAAAATCTACAGATTCATCGAGTCTGGCTGAAGTGGTTGATCGTATCCTTGACAAAGGTATCGTGATTGATGCATGGGTCAAAGTGTCTTTGGTAGGCATTGAATTATTGTCAGTCGAAGCTCGCGTTGTTGTGGCATCGGTTGAAACTTATCTGAAGTACGCAGAAGCAATTGGCCTTACCGCCAGCGCTGCAGCACCGGCTTGATAGGTTTGATTCAGATAGCCTTCTTGTGAGGCTATCTGCTTGACCACAGGAGATTTGCCCGCTGGTCTAAGATGTAAGATGTTGGTTTGAATTGTTGTTCCTTAGGTTAAAAACATAAATTAGGAGAACTATCATGGCAAACGTACAAAAATCTACAGATTCATCGAGTCTGGCTGAAGTGGTTGATCGTATTCTTGACAAAGGCATCGTGATTGATGCATGGGTCAAAGTATCTCTGGTGGGTATTGAACTGTTGTCAGTCGAAGCTCGCGTTGTCGTGGCATCGGTTGAAACTTATCTGAAGTACGCAGAAGCAATTGGCCTTACCGCCAGCGCCGCCGCACCAGCTTGAGTAGCCCGTGTTCTGCTTCTATTGTCGAAGAAACGGAACACTTTACGCCTTTTACGTAAATTCAGATCGTAAGCGCGTTTCGCGATAGTTTTTGAATCTATGCGAGGCGTGGAGCCTGACTTTATGGAGGCAAGGTCGGCAGGATAAGGCGATTCAGGAGGTTATTGTGAGCAGAATAGATGATATGACCAGGTTGCACGATCATGTTCAGGCGGGGCATCGGACGCGGAAGTCTCTTGTTGCTTTCCTGGTGAGTGGTGGCGCCGAAAGAAGAGTGACGGTAGGTGCCGTTCGCCGGGCGAATGTTGCTGAAAATGATGAACGAAGTAGAAGTTTGATGGCGAGTCTCCTGACGTTCATGGGAGGCTTGACAGCGCAGGAAAAAGGACGTCGACAAGCGGCTGCGCGCGCACATAAATCGCGCGTGACGTTTATCAAGAAGTTGGAACGCGATGTGGCCTCTCTGGCACATGGCGTTGCGTTGACAAGACAAGCAAACCGTGCCGAAAATGCAGCTTCGTCTGCCGCTTGGACCGGGGTGGCTGTTGTTGCATCAGGCAAACGGAGCGCGAAGTCTTCACGCGCAGCAGCATAGAACGGGTTGCGGATGCGCATAGGTATCCGCACTCGCCTGTTGCCAGATGTCTTCTGAAGGTGTGTATCCACGGGAGAGTGAACATGAATAACAATTTGGGACGACTTTGCGTGACTAAAGAAATGATACAGGTCGGGCGCATGGCTCGTCAGGCGGATCATCTGCAGCGTCACGAATTTATAGCCCGACTCAAGCGTGAAGTTTCAGACTTGAGACGAGGATTGATTGCTGAAAATAGTGCGGTGCACAGAGCCTGGTTTGGTCCTACATCGGCAGAAATAGCTGCGACTAAGAAGGAAGCATTTGAAAAGGCTGCTCTGCATGCTAAAAAAGCGGCAGAAACCGAAGCTGCCAGGATGGCAAAAGCTGCGGAGCAGGATGCACTTGTCAAGAAAATGAAGGACGAAGCGGAGCGCGCGAAAAAAGCGGCCGAAATGCTTCGTGCGAAGAAAGCTGCAGAAGTTCAGGCCAAAGCGAAACTGGCTGCGGAAGTCGCTGAAGCTGATCGAGTTAGTGCCGCACTCGCTGATGAGGAGGCAACTCGGGTCAGCAATGAAGTTGAAGCAGCGCAAGCGGCTCAGGTCAATGAGGTTGCAGAAGCAACCGAGTCAACACCGACACAAAATATCCACTAACGCGAAAAGAGGCGCACGGGTCACTCTACCGGGTGGCTTTATGTGGCGAGTGCGCCGGGTGCGTCATCAACAACGAAAGGCTAATACCATGAATCAGCAAGCGGTGGAAATCGTGAGAGTCCGTGCCAACGATAGCGACAATGTATTACCTGAACCCAGCGATGAATTTGTTCTGACACCCTACGTTCAGGAGTTATCCGATCGTGCCCTGACTTATCTGCAAGCCGGTTACGCGGTGCACTTTTCAGGTCCTGCTGGTATAGGTAAGACTACATTGGCTTTCCATGTGGCTGCTCAGTTGGGGCGCTCGGTCAGTCTGATTCATGGCGATGATGAGTTTGGAAGTTCTGATTTAATCGGCCGCGAGTCTGGGGTGCGTCGTCACAGACTGGTTGATAATTATCTTCACAATGTGTTGAAAACAGAGGAAGAAGTGAATAGTATGTGGGCGGACAATCGTCTTACCACTGCCTGCCAGAACGGCGAAACGCTTATTTACGATGAGTTTACCCGCTCACGTCCTGAGGCAAATAATGCACTGTTGAGTATTTTGTCAGAAGGAATTCTAAATATTCCCAAAATGCGAAATTCAGGTGAAGGTTACATGGGCGTACATCCCGAATTCCGCGCAATTTTTACTTCCAACCCTGAAGAATATGCCGGCACGCATAAAACACAGGATGCCTTGATGGATCGGATGATTACTATCAAGATGGGGCATTATGATCGGGAAACCGAGATCAGCATCACAGTAGCCAAGACGGGGATTGATCTGTCAGATGCCACCAACATCGTTGACGTTGTGCGCGAGTTGCGCAATGTCGGGGTGAATAAGCAGCGCCCGACGATACGTGCTTGTATCGCCATTGCCCGTGTCCTGGTAATTCGTGCCGGTCATGCAAAATGGGATGATCCCGTTTTTCAATGGGTCACAAGGGATGTCTTGAGCGTAGAGATGGCGAAGGTCACGCGTGGCGGCGAACCTATCATGGTTCAATCGTTAGGTGATGTTATCCAAAGGGTATGCGGCGATGCGCGTAAGGCGCAAAAAAAATCGGTTGACGAAGCTTCTGATTTCAGAGCCTTGGCAAGCGAACTGGTGGGAGTAAGGTCATGAGCACCAAAAACAGACCCAGAGGATTGGAGAGTATTCGCTCGATTTCAGGTTTGGTGACTGAGGCGACACATCCTCACCGGAAATTTTTGAAGTTGGCTATACTTGCGATGGAGGAGGCGCGTCGTGGCAAGGAAAAAGCAAGCGCACAGGCTCGAATCGATAATATCGACGAACGACTTGTTGAAATCAGGGCTGAATCAGGAGCCTTGCTCGACGTCTGTAATGAGATTATTAATGTCGCAACTGACACAGCATCGCAAAATGATACTAAACAGACTAAACGTGGCTTCACACTGAGGTATTGAACATGATCATCCTGAAGTATAAAAAACAACTACGCACCAGCAAGGATATCGCTGGCTTCCACCGGTGTTTACAAGCGACAGGCTTGCCTCTGGCTGTAGTGCAGCGCAGGTGTGGTGTTATGCCTGCTTTGCGGTTGAGCAGGAAACGAAAAAAGTTGTCTGAGCTGTTTGGTTTGTAGTGTATGCTCGCCATTTAACGTGAAACTCGCGTAGCGATTTTTCTTTTTCATCTCCCTCAGAGGTCGTTGGGATTGTGAAAAGTGAGCGGTTTCACTTTGGCTGGTTTCAGGGTGTATCGCTATAGTAAATAAAGGAAATAAAAATGACCATGGGCAAATACATCTACGCAGTAATTGATGTGGTGGGTGACAAAATCTATGATGAGCCATGTGGCCTCAATGGTGCTGTTCTGCATACAATTTCCTGTGGCCAAATCACTGCGGTTGTGAGCGATTTGGTGGATAAAAGGATACGTCCGGAGCGTAAAAATCTGGCGGCGCATAATTCTGTAATCAAACATTTGATGGGGGAAGTTCCCAGTCTTCTTCCCGTAAAATTTGGAACACTTGCCAATAGCGCTGAGGCCGTTAGGGAGTTGCTCCGGGAAAATAATGACACGTTGGTCGCAGAATTGGACAAGGTACGCGGACGCGTCGAAATGGGTCTGCATGTAAAACTGGACGTAGCGAATGTTTTTGAATACATGGTGAATAGTCAGCCTGAACTGGGTGCTTTGCGTGATCGCGTGTACGGGCGGCAGCGCGGGCCCACACAGATGGATCAGATTGAACTGGGTAGCATGTTCGACCGTTTACTCAGTAAGGAGCGTGAACGTTACACTGATGCGGTGATCGCGGTACTGGGTATTCGTTGTGCTGACATTAAGCAGAATCCGCCCAGAGACGGAGAGGTAATGAACTTGGCTTGTCTGGTCGACCGCGATGCACAGCAAGCATTCGAGGATGGTGTTTGCGAAGCCGCCAATCTGTTTGATAGTAATTTCTCCTTTGATTTTAACGGACCTTGGGCACCACATAATTTTGTCGACGTCAATTTGACTGAGGCATCCTATGTTTCTGCTTGATAAGTTACTTACCGCACCGCTTTTGTGGATAGCACGGGAAATTAACGACGCAGTCCAAAAGGAAAAGGTAGAAGAGTCTGAAGCAATAACCCGATCGCTCAGCGAGTTGTACATGAGACTTGAGACTGGTGAGATTACTGAACAGGAATTTGAGCTTGAGGAAACCCGGTTGCTCGATAGGCTTGATGCTATCGAGTTACGCAATAAGGCTGATGAGGATACTAATGAATCATCCATACAACATCATTAGGCTGGATATTTTGCTTTACTGAAAGAAATCAAATGAAGGCGGGAGATCGTACTTTAACGCAGGCAGAACCCGCCTTTTTGAGTGATGATGCACTGCGTCTGTTGCTATTCGGTGGCAAGGGTGGGGTGGGGAAAACGACCTGTGCCGCAGCCACAGCCCTTCGTCTGGCTCAACAACATCCGGAGCGCCTCTTTTTGCTGGTATCGACTGATCCTGCACATTCCTTGCTTGATTGTTTCAATGGTTCCTCACCGCCCGATAATCTGACTTTGTGTGAGATTGATCCGCAGGATAGTCTGAAGCGATTCAAAGCGGGTCATGAGGAACATTTGCGCGATATCGCACTACGCGGAACTTTTCTGGATGAAGCCGATGTAACACGATTTTTGGATATTTCCATGCCTGGCCTGGATGAAATCATGGCGCTTCTGGAAATAGCGAACTGGGTAAATCAGAACCGTTACGCTTGCATTGTGGTGGACACAGCTCCGGCCGGACATACGCTCCGCTTGCTAGGACTTCCCGAAATCATGCGCCAGTGGGTGCAGATACTTGATGCAATGCTTGCAAAACACAGGTATCTGGTCGAGCTTTACCGGGGCGCATACATTAAAGATGCAGCGGACCTGTATTTAGAACAAACCATGGCCGACCTGACTCACTTGAATACGCTGTTGCAATCATCTGAAAGCTGTCGCTTCATACCTGTTATGACCGCTGAGTTTATGAGTATTTCAGTGACACGGCAAATGCTTGTCGAGCTTGAGCAGTTAGCACTTCCCGTGCATGAGCTGATTATTAATCGTCTGCGCACGGAGCAGAAAACATGCGCTTTGTGCTGCGACTCATTCGCCAGACAAACCGTTGCAATTGTAAAGTTGAAGTCGATCTTTTTAAATTACAGCTTGTGGGGGCTGCCGCTTTTTCTTGATGAAATGCAGGGCGCTAAGCGCCTGTCGAGGCTGTGGCAGGCCACGCTGCCGCTGGAGCAGGAAAATGGAAAGAGTAACTTATTCTCAATGAATGCCGTGCAGAATAATCATAATATTCAGTATTCAGCGGTTAGTAATCCCTGCCCGCGTCCTGCTGCTTCGATGAAACTTATCTTGTTCGCTGGCAAAGGCGGTGTGGGCAAGACATCCCTGGCATGCGCCTCAGCGCTGCATTTTGCAAAAACAGAGGGAGAGAAGGAAATTATGCTTTTCTCAATCGATCCGGCGAATTCGCTGGCAACATGCCTGGGTATTGAGGTCGGTTCAAAAGAAGTTAGGGTGGTGCCGGGGTTGACTGTGATCGAGATGGATGCTCAGGCCGAGTACGCACGTTTAAAGCAGAATTATGCAGACGAATTGAGGCTCGTACTTGATCGTCATGCCGGGCAGGGCCAGGCAGGGGCTGAACTCACCTTTGATCGTGAGGTTATGGAACGTATTCTGGATATGGCACCTCCGGGCCTGGACGAAGTATTGGCACTCACCAGAGTCGTGGGTTTGATGGAGAGTGGACAATATGATCTGTTTATCCTGGATACTGCTCCTACGGGGCATCTGTTGCGTTTTTTAGAAATGCCGGAACTGATTGAGCGATGGCTTAAAACCTTCTTCGCGCTGTTTTTGAAATATCGCGAGATATTTTGGTTGCCCAAAGTTTCTCAGATGATGATTGACCTTTCCAGACAGTTGAAGCTGTTCCGGCGTGTGCTTATTGACGCACGGCAAGCGATGCTGGTGGCCGTCACGATTCCCTCTGAAATGGCATTGGCTGAAACAAAGGATTTGCTGATTGCTTGTAAGCGGTTAGGCGTGACTGTACCAACCCTGATGGTGAACATGGTTACGCCATCCTCTTCTTGTCCTGTCTGTTCTGTATTACACAGCACAGAGCAACGGGTGCTCGGGAAATATGACGTAAATTTTCCAGATAGCCACAGGACTGTGGTATTTAGCCGGAAAGAGCCACGCGGAATCGACAGTTTACGTGCTTTGGGCTGTGCAATGTACGCAGTGTAGTAAATGTGAATAGCTAGATGCTATATAATTAAACCAGTACGAGTACTCGCGGAGTATCTGAAAATGGAAAATATCATGATGGAATCCGGCAATGACTGCCCCGTAGTGAAAACCAGGCGATCATTGACAGAACGGCTGTTTGACATGGCTAATCAATATCGCAAAGAAGGGAATTTCCGGCAGGCTGCTGAAATGTACTGGACGCTTGTGGAGGCTCATGCTGGTACGAAGCAGGCGGGCGAGGCTCGTGTGGTATTGTTGGAAATAGCCGACGAGTATGAATGTAATAATGCAAGGCGAATGGCGCGGAGTATCTACGAAAGACTAATGTCTCTTGAATGATGACGCCACGAACGACATGGGATACGCATATTAATCGTATCCCGGAAAGATGAAAAGGAATGGTGATGGGATATTCTGAAAGTGAAGGCGTTTCGTTGTGCGACTTGTTGGATAGGGTGTTGAATATGGGTGTGGTCGCGACAGGCGATATCGTCATTTCGGTGGCTGGCGTGGATCTGATTTATATAAACCTGCAACTTCTGCTAAGCTCGGTTGAAACCGCGCTCGATGGTGGCATGCTGTTTAAGCCAAAGACTGAATCCTTACCGGTGGCGCTATGAAAGAAACGATGGAATTTCTCTTCCCCTCCCCTGATGAGAAAACTGAAAAACGTCGCCCGCGCATTGAGCTTGATCCTGAGAAAGTTAAAAAAGGCTTGGGGCAGCTGGTGTTGACGCTGGTGGAATTGATTCGCCAGTTGCTTGAAAAGCAGGCGCTACGCAGGATTGAAGGTGGTTCATTGACAGAGCATGAAATTGAGATGCTTGGCTTAACTTTCCTTGAATTGAATGAACAAATGAAACGCTTGAAAAATGATTTCGGGTTGACCGATGAAGATTTGAATCTGGATCTGGGACCGCTTGGTAAATTGTTGTAAATAAAGTCAGATTAAATGGGTAGATAGCAAATGACGACAGGAACACAAAAAAGCATTACACATGGAACAGACTCATCAACTCTGGCTGATGTGCTGGAGCGCATTCTGGACAAGGGAATGGTGATTGCGGGTGACATCAAAATCAATCTGGTGGATATTGAGTTGTTGACGATACAGATACGTCTGCTTATCTGCTCGGTAGATAAGGCAAAAGAGATGGGTATCGACTGGTGGAGTACCAATCCCTACCTTAAACCGCTGCCTGTCCCCGAACAATCCCAGCTTGTAGAACTGAATGAACGTATCGCATTGCTGGAAAAGACGCAACAAGATAATACTTCCTTGAAGGTAAAAGCAAAAAGATCCGGAACGCATAAGGTGCTGTGAACAAAATTGCTGTCTGAGCGTAAGCTGGGATACGAAGCATGAATGAATAGCGGATGTTACGGTGTGTCAGGTTGATGTGCTGATTTTTAACGACAGCGAAAGTGTGCGCACAAAGCTACGCATAACTTGAAATTTTACGGGCTGTATAACTTCAAGTATAAACTTAGTTGGGGTATCGGAGGTAAATAAGGAGACTTTTTTTGTTTGGCATCCTGAAAATCGCATTTAAGCTACTGGTCAACGATAAGGGGAAATTTGCCGCTTTGCTGGTGGGAATTACTTTCGCTGTTTTTCTGATGATCATGATGACTTCAATGTTCGCCGGGATTCTGGCCAGATCCTCGTCTACTGTCACCAACATCGGTGCAAAAATGTGGGTTCTGGATCCCGCTGTCAATAACGTCTCCAGCAGCATCCCCATGCCGGATTATGTGCAGGACGCCGTCAGAAGCATCCCGGGGGTCAGATATGCGGTGCCGCTTTATTCGGGCGGCGCACAGGTCAAACTGAAAAGCGGAATTTATCAAGGGGTTACAGTCATCGGTCTGGATGATGCCACCTTGTTTGGCCGGCCTGATCTGATGCAGGGGAAAATTGAAGACATCTATGCGGAAAACGGTTTCATCGTTGTCAATGATGCAGAATTCAAGAAGCTGGACAGTCCCAAAGTCGGCGATGAATTTGAGCTGAACGATCACCGCGGGGTGGTGGTTGGCATTGCAAAAGCCAATACGTCAGGACTGTTTGGCGTACCCACGCTGTACACGACTTATCACAGAGCGATTACCTATATTCCGTCAACACGCTTTACCACTTCTTATATACTGGTTCAGCCGAAAAGCAGCAGCGATATTCCGCACATCAAGCTGGAAGTGCAAAAACTGGGTTATCAGGCGCTGACTGATGATGAATTTATCCAGAAAATCTCGAATTTCTATATGTATCAGACCGGCCTTGGCATCAATGTGATGCTGATGACGGTGATCAGCTTTATTGTTGGCTTGTCTATTTCAGGGCAGACCTTTTATACTTTTATACTCGAAAATCTCGAAAAGTTCGGTGCCTTGAAAGCGATAGGCGCAAAAAGCCGTGAACTCATCTCAATGATCCTGTTTCAGGCGGGCTTTACTGCCTTTCTGGGCTACGGACTCGGTGTTGGTCTTGCCTCTTTGATTATCATGCTGGCTAAACTGAGATTACCTGATTATGCAGCCCAGATCACCAATATGAATCTTGGTATCGCGTTTATCATGGTGCTCATCATAGCGAGTATTTCAAGCTATATTGGTGTCAGAAAAGTGATCCGGATTGAACCTTTCGATATTTTCCGGGGCTGACATGAAAAAACTGGCGGTCGAGGCAACGGGTCTTGCCAAGTGGTTCGGCGAGGGGGAGGCTAAGACCATTGCCGTAAACGAGGTTAGTTTTACGGCCAACCTGGGTGAGATACTCTATATAGTAGGCCCGTCAGGAAGTGGCAAGACGACCTTGCTGAGCATGATTTCCGGAATTTTAAAACCCAATGCCGGACAGGTGCTGCTTGAAGGAAAAGATATCTGGCGCATGAGTAGCGATGAGCTGGCGGATTTCAGGTTGAACAAGATAGGTTTCGTTTTTCAGGATTATCACCTTTTTTCCAGACTTACCACCGTCGAAAATGTGGCCATACCGTTGATTCTGAAAAAATGCGATTGGGATGAATCCATGCGCATTGCCCTGGAGTATCTGGACATTGTCGGCCTCAAAGACCGGGCATATTTGCCGCCAGTCAAATTGAGCGGCGGTGAGCAACAAAGAGTGGCCATCGCAAGGGCTATCGCCAGTCGTCCTGACATTCTGATATTCGATGAACCGACGGCTTCACTGGACGGAGATACCGGCAGAAAAATCGTCGAGTTCGTCAAACAGCATATATTGAACGAAAATCGTTGCATTATCATCGTCACGCATGACAGCAGGATATTCGAATATGCAGATCGCATCATCCATATGGAAGATGGCAAAATAGTTGAAGGGGATTGAAATGAGAAACAAGTTTTTGATCGTGCTCGCTATCGCAGGCATTATGGCAGGTTTTGCCAGCGCCTATGTGTATGGGATAAAAAACAAGCCGCAGCCCCCCGCGTTCAATCCGGCTTCCAATCCATATGCACAGGGCATTTATGCCAACGGTATTATTGAAAGCAACCAGAGCAGCGGTGAAAACATCAATATTTATCCGGAAGTGCCCGGGGTCGTCGTCAGAATCATGATTCCGGAAGGGGCACAGGTGTCTGCGGGCACGCCACTCCTTATGCTGGATGATGGCGTGCAACGCGCAACAACAGAACAGCTCAAGGCTCAGGCTGAAGCCTCTCAGGCGCAGATAGCGCTTGCCAAGGCCAGCCTCAGGAGTGTTCAGGATACTTTTGCTAAGCTGCAAAAGTCCTATGAACTGGATACAAAATCAGTCAGCCGCGATGTGCTCGACACGGCACACAATGGGGTTGAAGTGGCGAAAGCAAATCTGGCTGTTGCAGAGAAACAGTATCAGGCATCCTTGAAAGCGTATCAGGTGGCAAAGGTTCTGTTAGCCAAATATCTGATTAAGGCAAAGTCGGATGGTATTGTGCTGTCGGTCAATACGGCTGTCGGGAGTTATATCTCTTCTCAAGGAACGTATGACAGCTACACCGGAAGCATGGATCCCCCTGTTGTGATGGGGAATTCTGAAGGTTACATCGGGGTGCGCTGTTATGTAGATGAAATACTCATACACAGACTGCCCGCTGCTGCCAAAATGCATGCACGCATGTTTGTCAGGGGAACCAATATCAATATTCCTCTGGAATACGTCAGAGCACAGCCTTATGTCACACCGAAAATTGAACTGTCGAATCAGAGGACAGAGCGGGTCGATGTGCGGGTATTGCCTGTCATCTTCAGATTTGCAAAACCCAAAGACATTGTGCTTTATCCAGGGCAGTTGGTGGATGTTTATATCGGGGAGGACTAGGTGCGATCAAACCCTACGATGTTGCTGATGTGCGTGTGGCTCACGGCCTGCACCCTGGGGCCTGACTTTGTGCCACCCAGGACAGCTGCTGTGACTCATTACAATCACGGCAAAGATCCGAAAGAAACGCTTACCGTTGCGGGGCAATCCCAGCGCTTCGAGGCGGGTACAGCGCCGGTTGACCGTTGGTGGAAGCTGTATCACTCAAGTGAACTCGATGCGGTAGTTGACGCGGGACTCACCAATAATCCAACGCTGGAAGCGTCCAGAGCCAGTTTGCGGTTAAGCCGCGATAATCTTCAGGCAGGCTACGGGATTTTCTATCCTCAAGTCAGCGCTAATGCAGGAGCTGAAAGGCAAAAATATTCTCCTGCACATATCGGCAGTCCTGCGCCCGGTAGTATTTTTAATCTGATCACGTTGTCAGCGTCGGTGAGTTATGCGCTGGATGTCTTTGGCGGTGAACACCGCCTGATTGAGAATCTGCAATCTCAGGTTGACGAGCAGCACGCCGTTGTTGAGGGAGCTTATCTTGTATTGACTGGCAATATCGTCAATACCGCTATTGCCATGGCAGCGTACCACGATGAAATTGCGGAAACTGAACAGTTGATCGAAATGCAAAAGGGGGCAATTGCGATCACCGCAAAACAGTTCAAGGCCGGTATTATTCCCTATGCAACCCTGTTAAGCCTGAAAAATCAATTGGCGTCTCTCGAAGCCACTCTGCCACCGTTGCAACAAAAACTGACACAATCCGAACATCTGCTGGCAACGCTCGCAGGATATTCACCCTCAGAATGGCTGCCACCTGAAATGTCGATCAAAATGCTCGATTTGCCTGAGAAACTGCCTTTGTCGCTGCCTTCAGAACTGGTGCGGCAGCGTCCTGATATTCTTGCCGCTGAGGCCGGTTTGCATGGTGCCAGCGCGAACATCGGCGTGGCTGCGGCAGCGCAGTTCCCGAGCTTTTCCCTGAATGCCAGTTTCGGACAAAACAGTACCTCGATGACTAAGCTGCTGGGTCATAATAGTAATTTCTGGAGTATCGGACCCAATGTGGCCGCTCCGCTGTTTGATGGTGGCACGCTGGCTGCCAGAAAACAGGGCGCATTGGATGCGTATCAGCAAAGCTTGGCACTTTACCGGCAAACTGTCATCAACGCCTTTGCTCAGGTGGCCGATACCTTAAACGCATTGGAGAATGATGCTCAAACGCAAGTGGCGGCACTTGAGTCGCTAAAGTTGTCTGAAGAAGCATTGCATCTGGCACAGGTAAATAATCAGGCAGGGACGGTCAATTATCTGCAAGTGCTGGCAGCAAATATGCAACATCACCAGGCAAAAATTATTTATCTGCAGGCTCAAGCTCAGCGATTGCAGGATACAACGGCACTCTTCGTCACGCTCGGTGGCGACTGGAAAAACACGACCCGGTCGAATTTACACTGATAACTACGTAGTGTTTTATTTACCCAGCGGGCTAAGCGTTGATCACCATGCGTGCGGCCCTATCTGCGCATTCGCGCAGCTATTCCATCTTAAAAGTCAGGTTCTTTGCGGCGGTAATTTTGTTGAGGCTGATAGTCTGCTACACTAGCGGCATCGGATAATTCAAAATCACGCAAGGCATGCCTTCAGGAAAATTCACCGCTTTTTCCGTGCGCTTCATTGACAAGTAAAAACTGGCTCCGCTCACTATCCGCAGCGAGTAAAACTTAACAGAAGGTAATTTGTCTCAATGTGGATTGTTGAATTAGCATTAAAAAAGCCTTATACCTTCATTGTGATGGCGATTATCATTCTGCTCGCCACACCGCTTGCTATTTTTCGCACACCGGTGGACGTGCTGCCGGAAATCAATATTCCCGTCATCAGCGTCATCTGGAACTATGCCGGACTGTCGCCCCAGCAAATGGCAGACCGCATTACTTCTGTCCATGAACGTATCCTGACAACGACGGTCAACGACATCGAACATGTTGAATCGCAGTCATTGAGTGGCATTTCGGTTGTCAAAATTTACTTTCAGCCGAACGTCAATATCCAGACTGCCATAGCGCAAACCGTGGCCGTCTCTCAGACCGTGCTGCGCCAGATGCCGCCGGGCAGCAATCCCCCGCTGATTATCAAGTACACCGCTTCCAGTGTTCCGGTGATTCAGATTGGCATGTCAAGTAAAGAAGTGCCTGAACAGGGACTGTTCGATCTTGCAACCAATACCCTTAGGCCACAGTTGGTGACAATCCCGGGTGTCGCCATTCCCTGGCCCTACGGCGGCAAACAACGGGTAGTTTCAGTTGATCTGGATACGCAGTCGATTTTAGCCAAAGGACTTACCTCAACCGATGTGATCAACGCAATCAATAGCCAGAACCTGATCCTGCCCTCCGGGACGGCAAAACTGGATGATACCGAATATAACGTCAGTCTGAACAGTTCGCCCGTGTCAATTGAAGGCCTGAACAACATCCCCGTGAAAACCGTGAATGGCGCAACAACGTTCCTGCGGGAAGTTGCCCATGTCCGCGATGGATTTTCGCCGCAAACCAATATCGTCAAACAGAATGGCCAGCGCGGTCTGCTCTTGTCCGTTTACAAGAATGGCGGTGCATCGACACTGGATGTGGTTAATGACCTAAAGGCGAAACTGCCCACTTTGCTGCCGCTGCTGCCGAAGAGTGTTAATGTTGCACTACTGGCGGATCAGTCCACCTTTGTCAAGACGGCAGTTACCGGCGTCATTCACGAGGCGCTGATTGCTGCGGTGCTGACGGCTGTCATGTTGCTGCTGTTTCTGGGAAATTGGCGTACCACGTCGATTATTGCCATCTCCATTCCCCTGTCGATTTTTACTTCTATCGTGCTGCTGCATGTGGTGGGAGAGACGATTAATATCATGACCCTCGGCGGATTGGCGCTGGCCGTTGGTATTCTGGTCGATGATGCGACGGTGACCATCGAAAATATCGAGCGTCATTTGCATATGGGTTCGGAACTTTACACTGCGATTCTCGAAGGTGCCGGCGAAATTGCTATCCCGGCTTTTGTCTCGACGATGTGCATTTGTATCGTATTTGTACCCATGTTTTTCCTCGACGGGGTTGCGCGCTTTTTGTTCGTCCCGCTGGCTGAAGCGGTGGTGTTTGCAATGCTGGCCTCGTATCTGCTATCCCGCACCCTGGTGCCGACACTGGCCTTGCTGCTGATGGGACATCAATCAAAGAGAGGTAAAATTGCCCAGTGGGTGCAGGGTGTGCATGAGGCATTCAATCTGCGGTTTGAGAAAATGCGCAATGCCTATATCCTTCTGCTCAGTCATTTGTTGACGCATCGCCGCAGCTTTATTGCCGGGTTTCTTGGTTTTTGCCTGCTGTCCTGCGGGCTGTTTCTGATGCTCGGGCGCGATCTTTTTCCCACGGTTGATACCGGTCAGATCAAGCTGCATATGCGCGCACCGACCGGAACCAGAATAGAGAATACCGCGCTGCTGACTGACGCGGTAGACAAGGCTTTGCGTAAAATTATTCCCGGGCAGGAAATCGCTTCGATTATCGACAATATCGGCCTGCCCTATAGCGGGATCAATCTGTCCTATAGCAACTCGGGCACCATCGGTACACTCGATGCCGACATCCTTATTTCGCTCAAACCCGAGCATAGACCGAGTAGTGAATATATCGACAAGATTTCGCTAGCGCTTAAAAAGCAATTTCCGGGTGTTGAGTTCTTTTTTCAGCCCGCCGATATCGTGGCCCAGATTCTGAATTTCGGCTTGCCTGCCGCAATCGACGTGCAGATATATGGCAGCAAAACGGCCGAAAATACGCTACTTGCCGGGAAATTGATGAGCCAGATCAAAGCTGTCAGCGGGGCGGTCGATGTGCATGTTCATCAGCGTTTTGATGAGCCGGGCATCGCCCTGGAAATGGATCGCCCCCGTTTACAGAATTTGGGAATCAGCCCGGTCGATGTGGCGCAGAATATTCTGTTGCCGCTGTCAGGGAGCCAGCAGACCCAACCGGCTTTCTTCCTCAATCCGTCCAGTGGCATCATCTACAACATACTCACGCAGATGCCGCAATACAAGATGAATTCGCTTGATGACCTGATGCATCTGCCGGTCAATATCCCCGGAGCTAATGCGCCGCAGGTGCTGGGCAATCTGGTGAAGATTGCACCAACCAAGGAGGCTGGCATCGTGACACGCTACAATATTCTCACCGCTGTCGATATTTACGCGAATGTGCGCGGTCGTGATTTAGGCTCGGTTGCCGGGGAGATTCAGGCCCTCATAGATCATGCCCAGGCGAATCTGCCTAAGGGCAGTCGCATCTCAATGCGCGGTCAGGTGCAGACCATGCAATCGTCGTATATCGGTCTTGGCGTGGGTATTCTTGGCGCTATTGTTTTGGTCTATTTGCTGATTGTGATTAATTTTCAGTCCTGGCTGGATCCCTTAATCATTATTTCCGCTCTGCCTGCCGCCCTGGCGGGCATCGCCTGGATGCTGATATTGACCGGCACTGATCTCAGTGTACCGGCACTGACCGGGGCGATTATGACCATCGGTGTGGCAACCGCCAATAGCATACTCGTTATTGCATTTGCCCGGCAGCGACTGGATGCGGGCTTGCCGCCGCTGTCCGCCGCGCTGGAGGCTGGCGCTACGCGACTGCGTCCTGTGTTGATGACGGCTTTGGCGATGATACTAGGCATGATTCCGATGGCGATCGGCCTGGGTGAAGGAGCGGAACAGAATGCGCCACTTGGCAGAGCGGTGATCGGTGGTTTGCTTTTTGCGACCATCTCGACGCTGCTTTTTGTTCCTGTTGTCTTCGCTACTTTTCATCAGCGGCTAGCCTTGCGCAATGCGCGTAAGCTGAGCGCTGACGCATTTACCTCAACACCCGCTTCGTTATAGGACTTAAATATGACTAATCAGCGACATTCCCTTCAGGGCCTGCCGGAATTTCATCTGCACGGAACCACTCAGGAAAACAGTCGCGGCAAGGTTGTCCGCACTGCGCGTTGGATAACGCTGCTAATTGTCTTGTTGTTGCTGGCCGGTTTGGGGCGGGCACTGCTGGTGCGCCGTGCGAATGCGGCGTTGCTGGCGACGCGCGCGGCAGAGAATGCCATCCTGCAGGTGCGAGTCATTTTGCCTGCTGCCGGCAACTACGAATCCAGACTCACCTTGCCCTCGACCTTGCAGGGAATTTATGAGGCGCAGATTTATGCGCGCACTAACGGCTATGTAAAGCAATGGTTTAAGGATATTGGTCAGACGGTCAAAAAGGGTGATCTGTTGGCGACACTCGATATTCCCGATGTCAACAAGCAGGTAGAGGAGGCGCAAGCAAATTTTGATCTGGCGAAGACCGCTTTAGAGCGCTGGGGAAAACTGCGTGAGCATGATGCGGTCTCGCAGCAGGAATATGACGAGAAGTTCGCAGCATATAAGCAGACCGGTTCAGTGCTCAAACGTCTGCATGACCAGCAGGATTTTGGCAAGGTTCTGGCACCTTTCGATGGCATTGTTACACGGCGTAATGTGGATAACGGCGACCTGATCAATTCCGGCAACGGCGGCACCGCTCAGACGATGTTCTCTATTTCACAAATTGATAAACTGCGACTTTATGCTTACGTTCCACAAGCTCGTGCAGCGGGCATACGTGTTGGCGATAGCGTGGATATTCTGCGCTCAGAGGCTGCCGACAAACCGGTTAAGGGGACTATCGTTCGCACCGCAGGGGCGATAGATACTGCGACGCGAACACTGCAAATCGAAATTCAGCTGGCCAATACCGATCATAGTCTGCTGCCCGGTTCCTATGTCGATGTGGCTTTTACGCTAAGAACTTCCGGAGGGTTGACTCTGCCAACCAATGCCTTGTTGATCAACGCTGCGGGTATCAGAGTTGCGACCATACAGCCGGACGGCAAGGTCAAGATGAAAGTAGTTGTGCTGGGTACCGATTATGGCCATGACGTTGAAATCAGGGCTGGTCTGAATCCTGATGAGAAAGTGGTCATGAATCCGCCTGACTCAATCAGCGACGGAATGGCCGTGGCAGTTGCCGCCGCGCTTCCCGGAGAATAACCATGCGCCGCATTTTAATTATTGTCAGCCTGCCGCTTTTGTGTGCGGCATGCTCCACTATCGGTTCCGACTATATCCGTCCTGCGATAACCGACATGCCCTCCGGCTGGAAGACTGAATCCGGCTGGCAGTCTGCGAGTCCTGCTGATGCCAACCCCAAGACCGCATGGTGGATTATTTTTGGCGACAGGCAGCTGGATGAACTGGAAGACAATTGCCTCAAGGACAATCCTAACTTGAAAGAGGCTGTGGCGCGCCTTGATCAAGCCCTTGCACAAAGCAACGCACATGCCGCTTCCCTGTTTCCCTCTGTGGCACTCCAGACTAATGTTACACGCAGCCGTATTTCGGCTAACCGGCCACTGGCAGCCTATAACACGCAAAACAGCAGTACTGTGCAGAATGACTTTAAACCCGCCCTGACTGTCAGTTATGAAGTGGACTGGCTGGGTCGGGTGCGCCGCGATATCGAAAGCGCTAAGGCTAATGCTGGACAGGCGCGGGCAGATCGTGAAAATGTTCGTCTGGTATTGACAGCTCAGCTCGCCTCAGTCTATTTTCAGTTACGCCAAATTGATGAAGAAATCGGTTTCGTCACTGGTTTAATCGCGTTGCAACAGAAAGTGCTTGAACTGATCCAGATACGCCACGAACTTGGCGTCGCAGGCGAGAATGATGTGGTTTTGCAGCGTGCATTGATCGAATCAAACAAGGCGCAAGTCGAACTGCTGAAGAATCAGCGCAAACAGACTGAAAACACACTGGCTACGCTGACTGGCGTGCCCGCAGCAACCTTTACCTTAAGTGCAGGAGCACTACCGGCCAATATCCCGATGATTCCTGTCGCGCTGCCGGCGACACTGCTGGAACGGCGACCCGATATTGCTTCTGCTGAGCGCGCGATGGCTGCGGCGAATGCTCAGATTGGTATTGCCAGGGCGGCGTATTTCCCAACGTTAAGTCTTTCGCCCGCACTGGGGGGGTATGAGTCTAATCGTTTGTCTAACCTGATTTCGGTTCCTTCACTGCTTTGGTCTGTCGGTGTCCAGTCCAGCCAGACTTTGTTTGATGGCGGCAGAATTCGTGCCGGTGTCGATTTTGCACAGGCCGGATATATTGCGGCACGTGCTAATTACCGTCAGTCCGTTCTGCTCGCCATTGAGGAAGCGCAGGACGCACTGGGCACCTTGCATGGCTTAGCCTCCGCCGGACAAAAACAGGATGAAGCGGTACGTGACCAGAACAAGGCTTATGCAATTACCTTGCTGCGTTATCAGGCGGGCTTGGATAGCGCGCTGACGCTCGCCACCATGCAACAAAATCAACTAACCGCTTTACGCGTTCAGTCACAACTGCGTGGCGGCCAGTTTGTCTCGGCAGTCAGTCTACTCAAAGCACTCGGTGGTGGCTGGTCAGAATAAGAACTTGCCTTCAGCTATAGCAAACATATTAACCCGGCTGTTTCCCCGCGCCGGCATCGCAATGACTGTCTGGCTGGCATTTTTCAGGCCGGATAGTTGCTGTCAACCAATGCAATGTTTTTGCCTGTGATGGCGGATGCGACTGATAAACGCAGTTGAACGGAATTTTATTCTGCCTGCGGAAATTAAAAAGCCACAAAGGAATCACCCTTTGTGGCTTTCTGATGATACTAACTTATGCAGTTTTTTTGCGACGTACCATGAAACCCAGCAGACCCAAACCACCCAGCATCATGCCGTAACTATCTGCTTCCGGAACAGCTGAAACAGACGCTGGGGAAACAGCGGTGTAGTTATAAGTAACAGTAAGCTGCGCACCGGAGTAATTGCTAATATCAGCAGTTAAATTTGATGTATTGGCGCCAGCAAGAGAAAAACCGGTTGTAGTGACCATATTGCCAGCAATGCTGCCTGTACCAATCCAACTGCTCAGATCGGTATTCAATGTCTGGTTATCCGTAGCAGCGGTGGTCGTCTTCAGGCCGGTACTCACTGTTGCGCCACTAGCAATATTGTTTACCTTAAGGTTTGACAACGAAGCATCAATTTCGCTTGAATACGCACTGCCGACATTAACGTCAACAAGTGAAATACCTGAAAAACGAACATTTGACGCAGTGCTTGTACCATTGTTGGTAAGAGCTGCTGTTATATTGCTAGTGCCTGAGAAAGAAAAAGTGACATCATTGAGCGTGCCCAATGAACTGTTAAATTGGTTGACACTAAAGTCATTATTCCAATCCGTTAAACCCATGCCTTGGGAAAATGTTTGGGTCTCAGTCGCTGCTTGTGCATAACCGGCAGCCAGTGACAATGCGGAAAGGGTTGCAGCAAGGATAATTTTTTTCATAATCAATTCCATTCGGTTCGGTTCGGTTTAGTAAGTTGTTGTAACCTAGCTATCCTCATGACTGAGTAGGACCTATGGCTTTCCGTCCCCATATTTCTACAGGTTTGGCTAAAGTATTTATGTTTTATCAAAGTTCAGCAGCAAGATAATAATATCAAAATGTCTCCTCTGAGTCAATAACATTTTTTAAAAAAGTTTTAACGTAAAACTCGCGCAGGCATTCGTCAGTTACAGTCCATCAAGCATATTGTTTCGTCGTTTAAATCGCGTTATTGTTCGTTCCAGAGGGTAGCCGGGTTTCTCAGCATGAAGTAAACGGTGAGCGGCTTGAAAAAACAGGCAAGCAGGAGCGCTCACCGGGTAAGCGGTA
>CAIWRI010000070.1 GCA_903915035.1 uncultured Nitrosomonadales bacterium
AATATCAGCCACCCCGGGAGGAGTAAAGAAACTGACTATGTGACGCTCAAAAAACAAAATGTAGTGCCACTTGACGAAAATTACATCGGTAACACGCTGTAACAGCAAGTGTTTTTAATTACAGTGTCAAAAATGGGCTAATGGCAATGTCAAAACACTTTGCCTTGACTGACGATCATGCCAAACGTTTGCAAGCCCGACTCGACGGCATCAAAAAACAGGCTATGGCCGGCGCGGCAATGTTCGGCACCGGCGCTGTCATGGCCGCTCCTATTCTTTACGCTGTCAGCAAGGCGGCAGAGCTGCAAAAACAATTGATTGCCGTACAGATTGCCACACGCGGCACGACTTCCGAAATGCTGAACATGCGGAAGGGCATTGAGGGAATTGCCAGCCAGACCATATTCAGCAACATTGACGTTGCGAAGATGGCAAAGCTGGTGGCGACCGGCACCGGCCTCAAAGCGCCGCAGGTGTCAGGAATACTCCCGGCTTATGCAAAATTTGCTGACGTTCAGTTGCTCATGAAGGGCACCGGATACGACGCTTCAGTTAAAGATGCCGTACGCTTGGCGCATGCTGCAAATCATTACGACCCAGCATCTCTTGCCAAGTACCTCGACCTGCTTACCAAGGCATCAATGATCGTTCCCGGTAGCCTGGGCGAGGTTGGCCACGCTCTGAAATACTCCCAGGGTGTCGGCAAGGCAGCGCTCGGCATCGATGACGAAAACATGGTGCTGATGACCGCCCTATTGAACCGCCTCGGCTTTGCCGGTTCACGTGGCGGCACGAACCTGATCGCGGCCATGACCCGCACAATCCCCGGAGTGTTTGGGTCAGGGCTTCTGACCGGTAAAAGTGCAGTGGCTCTAAACAACATGGAGATGGTGGATAAATCCGGGCATTCCAAATTTTTCAAAAACGGAAAATTCGACTCATTCATGTGGATGGGTGGGCTGTCCGAATATGTTCAGCGGGAATTTGCAAGCAACCCCGAAGCTATAGCGCGGCAAAAAATAATGAAGAATATGCAGCACGCTTTCGGCACTCAGGGCGCACGGGTAGCAACGTTGCTTTCGACTCCTGAAGCGCTTAACCAGCTCGTCAAGATCGGTGAGGCTTTTAGAGAATACGGTGGCGTTGAATCAATGCAGAAGAAGTTTGCTGATGAGTCCGTTCAGCAGCAGTTCATCAATGCCAAAACCAACTTTGTCAGCGCAATGACTGAAATTGGTTACACGTTACTGCCAAAAGTGTCAACCGGGCTTGTCACACTTAATTCCGGACTTCAGAAGCTTATTAATTGGGTTACGGACAATCCGGGTAAAGTGACATTTCTGATGTACTCATTAACCGGACTTTCCGCGGCGCTCATGTTCGGAGGCCTGGTCAATCTGACTGCGGCAGGGTTCAGGGGCTTGGCGTTGGCACTATCTCTATTTTCCGTAGCAGGGAAAGCAACGCTGTTAACAAACGTGGCAACAGGCTTCACCGGCCTAGCTGGTACTCTCGCGGGGAACGCCGGTCTCGTCGTTGCTGCCGGGGCAGCCGGTTACGCTATAGGAAACCTTGCAAGCAAACTTCTCGGCATAGATAAAGGCGAGTCTGAAAGCCGGATTTACGATCTTACACACCAGATCGAAGCCACTCCGAAGGGTTGGAACGCGAGTGGAACCCATTTTGATGCGTCAGCATTCCACAAGCAACCGCAGCCTGTAAACACAACCGTTAATTTCATCATGGACGGCCAAGTTGTCGCATCGAAGGTTGTCAGACACATGGAACGCGGCATGTCACAACCACAGGGCGGCGTGAGTTTTGCTGATGCACTTATGCATGCACCTTCCCCGGCGAACGTGTACTGATGGCTACGCGACTTCTCATAGACTCGTTTGAGTTTCAAGGGTTCGAGGTTCCGGATTCTATCACTCTGGGCGGATCTCAATCACTGGCAATTCATAAGCTGCCCGGCGGAGTTAAAATTATTGATTCAATGGGCCGCGACGATGCGCCTCTTGAATGGTCTGGGATATTTACCGGTTCCGATGCGCTGAATCGTGTGAATTACCTCGATAGCTGGCGCGTACGAGGCCAGATCCACAAGCTGACCATCGGCATTAACTCCTACAATATTGTAATCAAGGAATTCCGACCGAAGTTCGAACGTTCTTGGCACATTCCGTATCGTATCGTGTGCGAGGTAGTTGAAGACCTATCCTATCCGACAACAGTATTGTTGCCATCGAAAAGCCTTGATACTGCCATAACCGGCCAGATCACAAATGCGGTGGCCGCTGTTGCCAAGTTAAAACCATCTTTGATAGGTAGTATCGCAACAGCACTCAAAAACGTTCAGGGCGCAATTGCCAATGTGCAATCGGTCATGACTTCTGCAATGCAGGGCATTGCTTCGGTAGTTAATCTGGAAACGGCCGTCATCACTACCATTCAAGGCGCTATCACTGACGCTTTGATTACAATCAACGGATGCGAAGCATTAATCAACAGCGGAATGTCACAATTATCGGCATTATTCGCTTCACCTGCAGGTTCAGGGCCGAGTGGCACCGGAATAGATAGTGGGGCCAGCATCGGGGGGCAGTCAGCCTCTCAGCTCAATGCATGGCAGATTGATGCAGTTAACCAGGATACCCTTTCACAAATTAAATTTTCGCTGACAGTGGTCAACAAAAATCTTGGGTATATCAAAGGTGTTACGAACGCGACGCAAGTGGTTGTTTCGGGCGGTAGCCTGGTAAGCTTGGCACTCGAATATTATGGCGACGCTACGCAATGGCCAGTCATTGCCGCCGCGAATAATTTATCTGATCCCGTTATTTCCGGGCAGCAGACAATAACTATCCCTGCATCGGCGACTACGCCGGTTAATCAGGGGGGCGGTGGCGATCTGGATCATTGGATAGGCTCCGACATCAGCC
>CAIWRI010000071.1 GCA_903915035.1 uncultured Nitrosomonadales bacterium
AAGGAGTATCGTTTATGTCGAAAACTTCATACCTGCCACACGACGAACAGGTGGGGCAATGGAGCGATGTGGTCAGCATCAAGGCCGTCAGCTAAGCATCTATTATGTCTCTATCCCCTGTGCGCCGCAGAAGATAGTCAAAAACAAGCGGTGCTTCAAGACGAGATACCTACTTACTCCTCGCCACTCACCATCCTTAGTGCACGCTCACCATCGGCATAAAGCCCAGTTTATCCTTTAAGCTGGTACGATTGCTTCGCGCATCATCCAAGCTGGCATAAGGACCGATATAAACCCTGCTCACCCTGTTTTTACTGAACAAGCTCAGTTTTTTGTCGGCTTCGCTCAGCTTCGCCTGCATCTGCAACAAGAATTTCTGAGCAGCTTCAGGTGTATTGAACGCACCCAGCTGCAAAAACACGCCACTCACTACCGGACTGAGCGTTAAAGGCGCGGCGGCTACAGGCTTCAGAGGCGTACTTTGTACCGCCTCAAGACGCGCGATGGGCAATATACCCGGCTCAGACTGAGCAACAGACTGCGTATCAGGCGTGATGCTTTCGATTTCAACTTCAGAACTGCCGTCCCCGGTAATACCCAGCTTGTGTGCGGCCGTGTAGGACAAATCAATCACGCGATCATGCAGGAACGGGCCCCTGTCGTTGATGCGTATCACCACCGTTTTTCCCGTCACCACATTGGTCACGCGTGCATAACTCGGTATCGGCAGAATCGGATGCGCGGCAGTCATCAGATACATATCGTACTTGTCGCCGCTGGAAGTCGCATTTCCCTGAAACTTTTTACCGTACCAGGATGCAACGCCGCGTTCCTTGAAATTGCTCACGACGGTCAATGGTGTGTAATTTTTATCCAATGCGACATAAGGACGATTGGCAAAGCGATTCAAGGGTTCTGCGACAGGAATGGCATCAGGAATTGCATCAATATTGGCCGGTGGATTATCCCCCGGACCATCGCCGTCAAGATAACCGCCGGGATTCCGGCTAACTTGCTCAGACTTGCCCGCTGAATGATTTTTAACCGGCGCAGACTGCAATTGCGGCGCGCTGCTACAGGCGGAAAGTACCAGCGCGACCAATGCCGCTAAGATAATATTTTTATTCATACTTGTTCCTTGTATAACTATTTCCTGTCCACGAACAGACGATACTTATGTCCACGAAACGTGTTAAGCAGGCAATCCGCATAACGGATACTCGCAAAAACACGAACATATTAAACAGTGCTTGTGAAGTTGATTGTTTGATCGTTTCATATCTTGTAGCACATGAAAGTTAACGCCTTAAAATCACAAACATCCGGTTACATACTAGTCAGCTCAGTTCAATCCCTCTTCAGGATTTCGTGCCTTTGGTGCCTTTCGTGGACTGCTTTTTGTTTTAGCTCTTGACCAGCTTCTTATGTGTCTGAATACTCATCAGCATACCAAAACCCAGCAACAGTGTCAGCATGGAGGTGCCGCCATAACTTATCAGCGGCAGCGGCACGCCGACAATCGGCAGAATCCCGCTGACCATGCCCATATTGACAAAGGCATAGGTGGCGAATGTCAGGGTGATCGAACCTGCCATCAGACGGGTGAAATAAGTCGAGGCATTCGCCGTGATGACAAAACCTCTTGAGATCACAAAAAAATAAATTGCCAATAAGATTAAATTACCGACCAGGCCGAACTCTTCTGAATACACGGCAAAGATGAAATCGGTGGTGCGTTCAGGCAGAAAATCCAGATGCGTCTGCGTACCGTTCAGATAGCCCTTGCCCAGAATACCCCCCGAACCTACCGCGATCATGCCCTGAATGGTGTGATACCCCTTGCCCAGGGCATCCTGTGTTGGATCAAACAACATTTCGATGCGATGACGCTGATAGTCATGCAGCATCGACCACATCAGCGGTGCGCTGGCCACTGCCGCCACAAACAAACCACCCATCACGCGCCAGCTCAAGCCCGCCAGAAACAGCACGTAAAAACCACTGGCAGAGATCAGCAGCGCCGTGCCCAAATCCGGCTGCCTTGCGATCAGCCCCACCGGCAATAGCAACAATAAGGCCGCTACCACATAGTTTTTCAAACTCAGGCTGGTTTCATATTTTTCAAAATACCATGCCATCATCAACGGCACGCCGACTTTCATTAATTCCGACGGCTGTATGGTTGCCACGCCGATGTTCAACCAGCGCCGTGCACCATGACTGATCTCGCCAAACAAGGCCACACCAATCAATAACACAATGCCCAGCACATAAATCGGCACGGCAGTACGCATCAGATAATGCAGGGGCAGGTTTGCCACCACCCAAAGACAACAAAGTCCGACCAGAATATTCGCGCTCTGCGCCATGACGCGCTCAAAACTGTGATCACTCGCGCTATACAGTGTCAGCAGGCTGGCCACCATCAGCAAAGCCATACCGGCTAACAGCGGCAAATCCAGATGCGCTGTCATTTTCTGCCAAATTTGCTGCCTAGTCATGTTCTGCCTCCAATTGAGGTGCGTCTGCCGGTTTAATCCCTTTAGGCAAAACAGGTGCAGGTATTTTACCTAGCAGGTAATAGTCCATCACCTTGCGCGCGATTGGTGCTGCAACACCACCGCCATGCCCGCCATTTTCAACCAGCACCACAACCGCGACTTTAGGTTTATCCGCAGGTGCAAAGGAAATAAACCAGGCATGGTCGCGATGACGTTCGTCCAGCTTGCTGGCATCATATTTCTCACCCTGTTTCATGCCGACCACTTGTGCTGTACCGGTTTTGCCCCCGATGGAATACGGCGCTCCCGCAGAGGCTGCGACCGCAGTACCACCGGGCTGGGTTACCGCCACCATGGCACGTTTAACCATATCAATGCTCGCCGGATCTAGTTTCAGATCAAACTCAGGCTTGTTTTCCAGCTTGCTGATCTGGTTAGTGGCTGAATTTTTCACCTCTTTTAGCAAATGCGGTTTATAACCGACGCCGTCATTCGCCAGAGTCGCGGTTGCCGCTGCCAGTTGCAATGGCGTCACCAGACTATAACCCTGACCGATGCCCACCGACACGGTATCGCCTGAATACCATTTCTGCTTGAAACGTTTCATTTTCCATTCCTGTGAAGGCAGCAGACCTGATGTCTCGCCCTCCAGGTCGATACCGGTCTTTTTACCAAAGCCAAAACGCGACAGATAGTTATGAATATTATCAATACCCATATCGACTGCGAGTCCGTAAAAATAGGTATCACAGGAAACGACGATCGCCTTAAACATATCAACCGAACCATGCCCGCCTTTTTTCCAGTCACGATACTGATGGCTGCTGCCGGACAAAGTATAAAAACCCGGGTCGGAAATCGCCTGAGCAGGCGAGCGGGTATGGTAGAAAAGTCCTGCCAGCGCCATAAAGGGTTTAATCGTGGAACCGGAAGGATATTGCCCGCGCAACACGCGATTATTCAGAGGATGATCCAGGGAGGTATTCAAGGCCTTCCAGTTTTCCTCATCAATCCCGTCGACGAACAGACTGGGATCGTAACCGGGCCTGCTGACAAAGGCTAACACCTCGCCGTTTCTCGGATCAATCGCCACCAGGGCGCCGCGATAATCACCAAACGCCTGCTCGGCGATATCCTGTAATTTCGCGTCAATACTTAGAATCAGAGTATTCCCGGATATCGGCGGCGTATGCGACAACACACGCACCGCGCGTCCGGCTGAGTCCACTTCGACCTGTTCAATGCCCGTGGTGCCATGCAATTCAGTTTCGTAAAATTGTTCCAGACCGGTTTTGCCGATATAGTCGGTGCCACGGTAATTCGCCAGCTGGTCATTATCGTCGAGCTTGTCCTCATCAGCCTGGTTAATACGGCCGATGTAACCCAGCAAGTGTGCTGTTTTATCAGAATAAGGGTATTCACGGAACAGGCGCGCCTTGATTTCAACTCCCGGGAAGCGATACTGCTGGGCAGCAAAACGGGCGACTTCTCCATCCGTTAAGCGACTGCGTATCATCAACGTCTCAAAATTATGACTCTCGGTTTGCAGCTTTTTGAAGCGCTTGCGATCCCGGGGTTGAATATCAATCAGTTTAGCCAGTTCATTGATGACAGTCGGCAGATCACTCACTTTGCTCGGCGTAATTTCCAGCGTGTACCCGGAAAAGTTATGTGCCAGCACCAACCCGTTTCGATCCAGTATCAAGCCGCGATTGGGTATGATAGGCATCACAGAGATGCGATTTCTTTCTGCCATCGTCTGATAATAGTCATGACGCATGGCTTGCAGATACACGAAACGCGCCAGCAATATCCCCAGCAGCAGCAAGGTAAAACCCATACCAATAAACAGCCGTAAACGAAAATTGAATATTTCCCGCTGATGATTTTTTAGCTCTACCCGGTTCTTCATTCCCTGTCCACGCGCATCTGCCGCATTGACTGAAACAGAAAGCTAAGCGGTATCCACAAAAAGGCAGAGGACACACAACCCAGAAAATAACTCCACACGAGTTGACCGTTTACCTGCCAATGCACAATCGCATATACCGCATAAGTTAAAAGCAATATCCCGAATACCTGGGTCGTTTGTTCGCGCAGGTTGAACATCCGTATCCTGCTGCTTAGCACTACACCGCCAAAAGCCAGCACAGCATAAGACAGGGCATGTTGTCCGAACAGACTGGCGTCCCCTACATCAGCCAGAATCCCTATCGCCCATGACAGACCGATACCAATGCGCAGCGGCTTATGCGTACACCAGTAAAGCAGGGCCACGGCGACAAAGTCCGGACGTAGCGTCAACCACAGTCCCTGCCAGGGCAGGGCATTGAGCAACAGCGCACCGGCAATGCTGGTTATGATAAACAGATTGCTGACGGGGCGTAATATTTCCGGTTGCATTTGATCGTTAAAAGGCATCAATGAACCCCTGCTTTGCGTATTTTAAGTTTTTCCGGCACGGGACGCTCAATCTGTGCAGGCATAGACGACAGGACCAGCAACAGGCGATATTTGTCCACGCCGCCTATCGGCAGACAATCAATATGTGCAAACGGGTAAGCCGCATCACGCTCTATTTTTTCTACCCTGGCAACAGGGATGCCAGGAGGATAAAGTCCGTCGATACCGGAGGTCACCAGAATATCGCCATTCTGAATATCGGAACTGACCGGCATGTAGCGCAGCAACATATGACTGGTGTCTCCTGCTCCAAAGGCGACACTGCGCAAGCCGTTGCGCAAGATTTGCACCGGCACGGCATGATCCTTTTCAGTCACCAGCGTCACCTCAGAAAGCCAGGGGTAAACACGCGTAATTTGTCCCACGATACCCTTATCATCCATGACGACTTGACCGGACTGTATATGGGCCATGCTGCCTTTGTTGATTAATACTTTGCGGCTGAACACATCGCGTTCAGCGTAGACGATTTCAGCGACCTGGGCCGTAAATACATCGCGCTTTTGCAATGTCAGCATTTGACGCAACTGCAGATTTTCCTGCAACAAGGATTGCTGTTGCACCAACTGAACGGCATCCAGTTCACGCTGACGTAGCAAGGCCTTTTTTTCGTCGAGCAAACTACTCTGCGTCACAAAGAAATCATCGGCTTCCTGCAAAAGTGCAAGTGGAAGCGTGGCCAGACGCTGTATCGGCAAAACCAGCACCGACAACGCGCTACGGGTAGATTCAAGATAGCGGAAACGGGCATCTACAAACATCAGCAACACGGACAACACCACAAAAAACACGAGCCTCGTCCCGGAACTGGGTCCACGGTTTGAAACCTGAAAACTTTGCGTGCTGTCCATCTGAATAGGAAGTAGTGAGTAGCAAGTGGGAAGTGGTGAGTGGGAAGTGGTGAGTGGGAAGTGGGAAGCGGAGTAGAATTGCTTTTTACTCTCTAACTCTCCACTCACTATCAAGACTTATTCTGTCGTGAAAATACCGGTCGACTTGTCCATACTTTCAAGTGCACGGCCTGAACCACGCACCACACAGGTCAAAGGATCATCTGCAATCAGCACAGGCAAACCGGTTTCTTCCATCAGCAGACGGTCGATGTCTCTCAGCAATGCGCCGCCACCGGTCAGTACCATGCCCTTATTGGCAATATCAGCCCCCAACTCAGGCGGTGTTTGTTCGAGCGCAATTTTCACCGCACTGACGATATTATTCAAAGGGTCCGTCAGCGCTTCGAGAATTTCATTGCTGGAAATGGTAAAGCTGCGCGGCACGCCTTCTGCCAGATTGCGGCCCTTCACTTCCATTTCGCGCACTTCTGAACCGGGAAAAGCTGAACCGATGGTCTTTTTGATATGTTCCGCCGTGGTCTCGCCAATCAACATGCCGTAGTTACGGCGTATGTAATTAATGATAGCCTCGTCGAACTTGTCACCACCGACGCGCACCGAGCCGGAATACACCGTACCGCCCAGCGAAATCACGCCGACTTCGGTAGTGCCGCCGCCGATATCCACGACCATGGAACCTGTCGCTTCTTCCACCGGCAATCCGGCACCAATCGCTGCGGCCATCGGTTCTTCGATCAGTTCCACACGGCGCGCACCGGCACCGACTGCGGATTCACGGATCGCGCGGCGTTCAACCTGTGTTGAGCCGCAAGGGACGCAAATGACGATGCGTGGACTGGGGCTGAAGATACTCGCCTTGTAAACCTTGCGGATGAATTGCTTGAGCATTTGCTCAGTTACCGTGAAATCGGCAATCACGCCATCTTTCATCGGACGAATTGCCGTAATATTGGCCGGTGTGCGCCCCAGCATTTGCTTGGCACCCAAACCAACTTGCTGAATGATCTTCTTGCCGTTAGGTCCGCCTTCCTGGCGAATAGCCACTACCGAAGGTTCATTCAGGACGATGCCTTGCCCGCGCACCCAGATCAGCGTATTCGCCGTACCCAGATCAATCGCAAGATCGTTAGAAAAATAGCCTTTAAAAAGTCCAAACATGTTGATTCCCGAGAAGTCTAAAATGGTGTGCTGAAGAAACGCGATATGATACCCTATCGGTCTCACTAATATAAAGCTTTTACATATGTCATTAAGTACAGCTGATGTTCAAAAAGTTGCGCGTCTTGCGCGTCTTGCCATGAACGATACCGAAATTGAAGCCGCCAGAACACAATTGTCCGGCATTTTTGAACTCATCGCCGAAATGCAGGCCGTTGATACGACGGGCATCGCGCCGATGTCGCACGCGCAGGATCTGTCGCAACGCCTGCGTGAAGACAAGGTCACCGAGTCCAATCAGCGAGAGCTGTTTCAAAGCATTGCACCGCAAGTCGAAGCCGGCCTGTATCTTGTTCCGCAAGTCATCGAATAGAGAAGGGATAACGGGAAAGTGAGAAGAGCGTAACGAGAAGGGTAACTGTGGCTCAGCAGCCTCCCTCTTCCCCGATTATCCTCTTCCGCCTTCCCTGATAAATAAAATGATAAATGCCTCACTAAATCAACTAGGCGCTGCACTGGCTGCCAAAAAAATTTCCAGCGTCGAACTGACGCAACTCTATCTTAACCGTATCGCCACGCATAACCCGGTCTATAACGCCTATCTCACCGTGGATGCAAAAACCAGCCTGGCACAAGCGGCGGCAGCAGATAGCTTGCTGTCCTCCGGCAATGCCGGGCCGCTAACCGGCATTCCGATTGCGCAGAAGGATATTTTTTGTGCCAAAGGCTGGCGCACCACCTGCGGATCGAAGATGCTGGCTGATTTCATTGCCCCCTATGACGCGCATGTCATCGAACAGTTCAATCGGGCAGGCGCAATAAATCTGGGAAAGACCAATATGGATGAATTCGCCATGGGTTCTTCCAACGAAACATCATATTTTGGTGCGGTCAGAAATCCGTGGAATCAAAAAGCCGTGCCTGGCGGCAGTTCCGGTGGTGCCGCTTCGGCAGTGGCCGCACGTCTTTGTGCTGCTGCGACCGGCACTGACACCGGAGGCTCGATCCGCCAGCCTGCGGCGCTGTGCGGCATTACCGGCATCAAACCGACTTATGGCACCGTTTCGCGCTACGGCATGATCGCCTTCGCCTCCAGCCTTGATCAGGCAGGCCCGATGGCGAAAAGCGCTGAAGATTGCGCGCTGATGCTGAACGTGATGACCGGTTTTGATGAACGCGACTCGACTTCCTTGCAACGCGAAAAAGAGGATTACACCCGTGATTTGCATCTGCCGTTAACCGGTTTGCGTATCGGTCTGCCCAGGGAATTCTTCACCGAAGGTTTATCCTCTGATGTAGGTGCCCGAGTGCAAGAGGCAATCGCCGAATACCGCAAGCTGGGCGCGACGATTGTCGGGATCAGCCTGCCTAACACCAGGTTAGCCGTGCCTGTCTATTACGTTCTGGCACCGGCGGAAGCCTCCAGCAATCTGTCGCGTTTCGACGGTGTACGCTACGGACATCGCGCTGACGAATACACGGATCTGGCTGACATGTATGAAAAGAGCCGTGCTCAAGGCTTCGGCGAGGAAGTTAAACGCCGCATCATGATAGGTACTTATGTACTCTCGCACGGCTATTACGATGCGTATTACTTACAGGCGCAAAAGATCCGGCGCTTGATTGCGCAGGACTTCACTGACGCCTTCGCGCATTGCGACGTCATCATGGGCCCCACCTCTCCTTCCACCGCCTTCAATCTTGGCGAAAAAGGCGATGATCCGGTGCAAATGTACTTGTCGGACATCTACACTATCGCGGTGAACCTGGCAGGATTGCCTGGCATGTCCATCCCCTGCGGTTTTGGCGCATCGGGAACCATGCCGGTGGGTTTGCAGATTATCGGCAACTATTTTGAAGAAGCTCGCATGCTGAATGTCGCGCACCAATATCAACTGGCAACCGACTGGCACACTCGTGCGCCGCAAGGTCTTTAAGGATCAAAAGGAAAATATGGCTACGTCTTGGGAAATCGTCATCGGGCTGGAAGTGCATACGCAACTGTCCACCAATACCAAAATCTTTTCGGGTGCCTCCACCACATATGGTGCCGAACCTAACACCCAGGCGGATGCCGTCAGCATCGCGCTGCCGGGCGTATTGCCTGTGCTGAACAAGGGTGCGGTCGAACGCGCTGTCAAGTTCGGCCTGGCAGTGGGTGCGCATATCGCACCGCGCTCGGTGTTTGCGCGCAAAAACTATTTTTATCCTGACCTGCCCAAGGGCTATCAGATCAGCCAGTTTGATCTGCCAGTGGTGGGCATGGGTGCAATTACCATTCAGGTCGAACCGTTATCGGGAAAAGCAGCGCCCTATGAAAAAGTAGTGCGCATCACCCGTGCCCATTTGGAAGAAGATGCCGGAAAATCGGTGCATGGCGCATCCCTTGGCATGACCGGCGTGGATCTGAATCGTGCCGGTACGCCGTTGCTGGAAATCGTCTCCGAGCCGGATATGTGTTCTGCTGCTGAAGCGGTCGCCTATGCTAAAACTTTGCATAATCTGGTGCGCTGGATCGGCATTTCCGACGGAAATATGCAGGAAGGCTCGTTCCGCTGCGATGTGAACGTCTCGGTGCGTAAACCCGGCGAGGCGCTGGGTACGCGCCGCGAAATCAAGAACCTTAATTCGTTCAAGAATATGCAGCAGGCGATCGACTACGAGGTACAGTGGCAAATCGACACCATCGAAAATGGCGGAAAGATCCATCAGGCGACCATCCTGTTTAATCCGGATACCGGCGAGACGCGTGCCATGCGCAGCAAGGAAGACGCGCACGATTATCGCTATTTCCCTGATCCTGATCTGTTGCCGCTGGATATTTCTGCCGAATTTCTCGATGCGATGCGCGCCACCTTGCCCGAACTGCCGGAAGCATGCCGTGCCCGTTATATTAACGAGCTGAGTCTGTCAGCCTATGATGCCGCTAGCCTGACCGGTTCGCGCGAAATGGCGGATTATTTCGACACAGTACTGGCAGCGCTTGCTCCCTCTCCTCAATCCTCTCCCGCAAGCGAACGTGAAAATCAATCTTCGACCCTTGCCAAATTGTGTGCCAACTGGCTGATCGGTGAAGTCAGCGCGCAGCTCAATCGCGACGGGCTGGAGATGGCGCAATGCCCTGTTTCGACACAGCAAATGAGCGGCATGCTGATACGGATTGCGGATAACACTATTTCCAACGCAGGCGCGAAGGAAGTGTTCCGCACGCTCTGGTCCGAAGGTGGTGAGGCGGATTTGATTATTGAGTCGAAAGGCTTGAAGCAGGTATCCGATTCAGGTGCAATTGAAGCACTGGTAGATGAGATCATCGCAGCGAATGCCGACAAGGTTGCCGAATACCGCAGCGGCAAGGACAAACTGTTCGGCTTTTTCGTGGGATTAGCGATGAAAGCCAGCAAGGGCAGCGCCAATCCTGCACAACTGAACGAAGTGCTGCTGAAGAAACTGGCGGGATAAACGATGCTTAATCAATAGGGTGATGAATCGAATCTGCTTTTACAATCATTACGTCAGGGATGCCATGTCAAATTCAGCGGTTGATTTTCTTTGGGATGTTACGAAAGGTGCTGCTGCCGCTGCCGCAGTTATCGCGGCTTTGCCGGTCCTTGGCGCAGTCGGGACTGTAAGCGCAGCGGGTGCAGTGCTCGCAGTTGGTGTAGGTGCCGTAGCGGCAGCTATTGATGCTGTTAACAAGAACGATTAGCCGAAATTTTGAAAACAGCATTCAAATCCTGTTCGCCAACAGCAAGCCCTGCTATGCAGCTAGCAGGGCTAATTTCCGCACTTGCTTTCTTGTTTCAGAGATTTTGAGCAAATAGCCATTGTCAGGATTATGCCTTTGCAGCATAATCCGCACTGCCGTTTAAACCAGTAGGAGAGCGTGATTGTAAAATCACCGCCGAAGGCGTAACACCCGTAACCGCTCAGGCACAAAGAACTATTGGTACAGGCAAATCTGGAGAGCGCTGGAATCAGGAATACTGATAGCCGGCCACCGAAGGGGCACACGAATATCGTCATTTCCGCAAAAACTGAAATCTAGTCATTTAACTGGATTCCGGGTCAGGCCCGGAATGACAAATTTGTAATCTCTCAGGTATCAAGGACAGATGGGCGCAGCGCGAAATCGCGCTGCGCCTTTTTATTTTTGAAAGCCTGCGATGACGCTAAAAACTACCTCTCTGAATGCAGTCCACCGCGAAACGGGTGCCAAAATGGTCGACTTCGGCGGCTGGGATATGCCGGTTAATTACGGCTCGCAAATAGATGAACATCATCAGGTGCGACGCGATTGCGGCATGTTCGACGTATCGCACATGCGCGTGGTTGACATCCAAGGTGAGGGCGTGCGGGAATTCTTGCGCTATCTGCTGGCAAACAATGTAGATAAGCTGACCTTGCCCGGCAAGGCGCTTTATTCGGCCATGCTGCTGGAAAACGGCGGTGTAATCGACGATCTTATCGTGTATTTCATGGGTGAGTGCTGGTTCCGTATCGTGGTCAACGCAGGCACCGCAGACAAGGACATCGCCTGGATGAAAAAACAGGCAGGGGAATTTGTCGTCCCTCACCCTAACCCTCTCCCGGAGGGCGAGGGAACACAATCAATCGTCATCACTTCCCGCGATGATCTGGCGATGGTCGCCGTACAGGGGCCGAATGCACGTAGCAAAGTATGGTCGGCGCTGCCGGGCAGTAAGGAGCTGACCGAAAAACTGATTCCGTTCAGCGCGGCAGCAATGGACAGCATGTTCATCGCCCGCACCGGTTATACCGGCGAAGACGGATTTGAGATCATGCTCCCCGCCAAAGCCGCGCCCCTCCTATGGACAAAATTGAAAGATAACGGCGTCAAACCCATTGGTCTGGGCGCACGTGACACGCTGCGTCTGGAAGCGGGCATGAATCTCTACGGACAGGACATGGATGAAACCGTGGGTCCGTTAGAGTCGGGGCTTGCCTGGACGGTCGACTTAAAAAGCGAACGCGACTTTATCGGCAAGGCTGCACTGCTGGCAAACCCGCCAAATCAGAAACTGGTGGGACTGTTGTTACTGGACAGAGGCGTATTGCGCGGGCATCAGAAAGTGCACACCGCGCAGGGCACCGGTGAGATCACCAGCGGCAGCTACTCACCTACCCTGGAAAAATCCATCGCACTGGCCCGCGTGCCGAAAGACGTTGCCATCGGCGACACGGTGCAAGTGGCAATTCGCGATAAGCTGCTTACCGCTCAAGTGGTAAAATATCCGTTCGCACGAAATGGCAAGGCAGTCGTGAGCCTTTAGTCGCTGCTTTTGTACAGCGACAACTATCAACTATCAACTGCAAGGAGAGACACAATGAGCAATCCATCTAATTTGAAGTACACCGCTTCCCACGAATGGGTCAAAACTGAAGCCGACGGTACGATCAGCATCGGTATCACGCAGCATGCACAGGAACTGCTAGGCGACATGGTATTCGTCGAAGCGCCGGCAGTTGACCGACATTTGAAAGCCCGGGAAGAATGCGCGGTTGTAGAATCAGTCAAAGCGGCTGCCGACGTGTATGCTCCTGTTTCAGGCATCGTTACCGAAGTGAACGGCGAACTTGACAGCAGCCCTGAAAACATCAACAACGATCCTTATGCCGCCTGGATGTTCAAAATGAAGCCTGACAACGCCGCAGATATAGACGCGCTAATGGATGCTGCGGCCTATCAGGCTGTGGTAGACAGCGAAGAACACTAAAAACAGAATTGAGGATTGAGGACAAGCTTCCCTTCAGTCCACTGTCCACTATCCACTACCCACACTTCTATGAACTCCGACCAATTTGTAAACCGCCACAACGGCCCCTCCTCCCGTGATGTGCAGGAGATGCTGGCGAAAATCGACGCGCCTACTCTGGACGCGTTGATAGACCAGACCATCCCTGCAGCGATCCGTTTAAAGCAGCCGTTGAACTTGCCGGAAGGCCTGTCCGAATACGCCTACTTGCAGCATTTGCGCGGCATTGCTGCCAAAAACAGGCTTTACAAAACGTACATTGGTCTGGGTTATTACGACACTATTTTGCCGCCGGTCATACAGCGCAACGTGCTGGAAAATCCGGGATGGTACACGGCCTACACTCCCTATCAGGCAGAAATTGCCCAGGGACGCCTGGAAGCGCTGCTCAATTTCCAGACCATGGTGATCGACCTGACCGGCATGGAAATCGCCAATGCATCCTTGCTGGATGAAGCGACTGCCGCTGCCGAAGCGATGACCATGTTGCATGGTTTGCGTTCAAGGGAAGCTGCCGCCGCCGGTAAAAACAGCTTTTTCGTTTCTCATGAATGTTTCCCGCAAACCATCGCATTGCTCAAAACCCGCGCCAAACCGCTAGGCATTGAGCTTGTGATCGGCGACTTCAAGACCGTGACACTGAACGACAAGCTGTACGGCGCATTGCTGCAATATCCGGCGGCCAATGGCGTGGTGCATGACTATCTCGATTTTGTGAGTCGCGCCAAACAGCACGGCATGACCATCGCCGTTGCAGCCGATATTTTGAGTCTGGTGTTACTCACCCCGCCAGGCGAATGGGGCGCTGACATCGTACTGGGCTCGACACAGCGCTTCGGTGTGCCGATGGGCTACGGCGGCCCGCACGCAGCCTACTTTGCCTGTCGAGAGGCCTTTAAGCGCTCCATGCCGGGCCGCATCATCGGTGTGTCCGTTGACGCTGAGGGCAACCCTGCGCTGCGCATGGCGCTGCAAACCCGCGAACAACATATCCGCCGCGAAAAAGCCACCTCCAACATTTGCACCGCACAGGCGCTGCTGGCGATCATGGCCGGCATGTATGCGGTTTATCACGGCCCGCAAGGTCTGCACGGCATCGCCCGCCGGGTACATTTGTCCGCCGTGGCACTGGCCGGTGAATTGAAAAAACTGGGCTACCAGATTGCGCATGAACAGTTTTTTGATACACTGAAACTTGTCCATACCGACAACGTGAAAATTCAGTTGCTTAGCGATGCCGCGAAAATCAACTTCCGCTACAGCAGCGAGGGGCTGGGCATTGCACTGGATCAAACCACCTCCATTGCGGACCTTAATGCCATTCTCAGCGTCTTGGCACAAGCTGCCGAAAAACCGATACCCAGATTGAGCGAGGCACAGCTAGCCTCTCAGTCCATGCATCTTACGCTCAGAAAATCCGCTATTTTAAGCCATGCGGTATTCAATTCCTATCATTCGGAAACGCTGATGATGCGCTATTTGAAACGTCTGGAAAACAAGGATCTGTCGCTGACCCACTCAATGATTGCGTTAGGTTCATGCACTATGAAGCTCAATGCAGCCTCCGAACTGCTGTCACTGACCTGGCCTGAATTTGCCAATCTGCACCCCTTCGTGCCGGTGGAACAGGCAGCCGGATATCAGGAACTGATTGCCGGCCTTGATGCGGCACTGTCCGAGATCACCGGCTTTGCACAGATGAGCTTTCAGCCTAACAGCGGCGCGTCCGGCGAATATGCAGGCTTGCTGGTCATTGCCGCCTATCACCGCTCGCGCGGCGAAGGGCAGCGCAATATAGCGCTGATCCCCTCCTCCGCTCACGGCACCAATCCTGCCAGTGCGGCAATGTGCGGCATGAGCATTGTGATGGTCAAGTGCGATGCCAGAGGTAATATCGACGTGGCCGATTTGCGCGAAAAGGCCGAACTACACAAGGCTGACCTGTCCTGCCTGATGGTAACCTATCCGAGCACGCACGGCGTGTACGAAGAATCCATTATGGATATCACCAGTATCATCCACGCCAACGGCGGGCAGGTATACATGGATGGCGCGAATATGAACGCGCAGGTGGGACTGACCAGTCCTGGCAATATCGGCGCGGATGTCTGCCATCTGAATCTGCACAAAACATTCGCCATCCCGCATGGCGGCGGCGGCCCGGGTGTCGGTCCGATCGGCGTGGCAGCGCATCTGGCCCCGTTCCTGCCTTCGCACCCTGTCATTAAGACCGGCGGCGAACAGGGTATTCATGCCGTGTCGGCTGCGCCTTTCGGCAGCGCGCTGATTTTAATGATTTCCTATGGCTACATCAAAATGATGGGCGGCACAGGGCTGACAGAAGCCACCCGCATGGCGATACTCAACGCCAATTACATCAAGGAATCGCTCAAAGATCATTACACGACGCTGTATTCAGGCGAAAACGGGCGCTGCGCGCATGAGATGATTTTGCAATGTATCGATTTCAAGCGTGAAGCCGGCATCGAAGTGGCCGACATCGCCAAACGTCTGATGGACTTTGGCTTTCATGCGCCGACCACGTCCTTTCCTGTAGTCGATACCTTGATGGTGGAACCCACCGAGAGTGAATCCAAGGCGGAACTGGATAGATTTTGCGAGGCGATGATCGCGATACGTGGCGAGATCGACGAGATTAGCGCCGGTCGCGCCGACAGAAAAAACAACGTCATCAAACTTGCGCCGCATACCGCTAAAGCGGTTGTATCGAGCAACTGGGACAGACCTTATACGCGTGAGCAGGCCGCGTTCCCCTTGCCCTGGGTGAGGGATAACAAATTCTGGCCTGCTGTCGCAAAAATTGATAATGTATATGGCGACAAGAACCTGATTTGTTCCTGCCCGCCTGTTGAATCGTACCTTTAACCCGTTATTGTAAACATCCGGCTTACCCGGTAATCAGGAGTCATCGTGGCTACAAAAGAAGAAGTTGCAGCATTCATAGACACCGAATTTCCCCAGACCAAATGTGTGATCTGCGAGGTAGGTAACGGCGGTGCCACCCTGACGCACGAGGTGGGACAAGATGAGCTGCGGCCTGGTGGAACAGTTTCAGGCCCCGTGTTGATGGGCTTAGCCGATGTCGCGCTGTATGTCGCCATTCTGGGGGAAATCGGCATTGTACCGCTGGCTGTCACGACCAGTCTTACCATCAATTTTTTGCGAAAACCGGTCGCTGGCAAAGGACTCATTGCCGTGTGTAAACTGATTAAAGTGGGCCGCTCCCTGGCGGTGGGTGAAGTGTCGCTGTATTCCGAAGGCTCGCCTGATTCCGTAGCACATGTGGTCGGTACCTATTCCCTCCCGCAACACAAAGAGGCTGCGATCCGTCAAAAATAAAATACTACTTATACCGCCAAACTTTAAAAGTCGGTTACGATACGATTGAGTATAGCTAGCGAGCTAATCCAATCTCCCTTTTAAGGACCTACCATGACCAAAAAAAAAGAAGCTTCAAATAAAACCGCCGTCACACTCAGCGGCGCACCTGTCACCTTGTTCGGTACCTTTCCGGCAACAGGACAAACCGCGCCAGATTTCACCCTGGTGGATAAATCTCTGCACGATGTGTCGCTGCAAAGTTTTGCGGGCAAACGCAAGGTGTTGAACATCCTGCCCAGTCTGGACACCCCCGTGTGTGCAACTTCCGCGCGTAAATTCAACGAAGCGGCAAGCAAGCTGGACAACACCGTAGTGCTGCTCATCTCGGCGGATCTGCCGTTTGCAATGGGTCGCTTCTGCGCGGCGGAAGGCTTGGACAATGTCATTCCGCTGTCCTTGATGCGCGGTCGCGAATTCATGCGCAATTACGGCGTTAAAATTGCCGACACCGTGCTGGCAGGGCTTACCGCGCGCGCCGTGCTGGTGCTCGACGAAAATAACCGCGTACTGCATGCCGAGCTGGTTGACGATATCACTCACGAACCCGATTACGATGCCGCACTGGCCGTATTGCAAGCACCGCTAGCCTCTAACGACTAAGTCTATTTACAATACAGCCGCGGTTACACTTTACGATACAAAAATTATCCGCAGATTCACGCAGATGAAAAACGAAACGATAAGCTACCAAGCGTTAGTCAATTGTGGCGTATGTTCGTAGGATTATTGGCAAATTTTAAACAAAGCTTAAATTTCACCCGTACAAGTCGATGCCGTGGTTGTCGGGTTTAATCTGCGCAAATTTGTGTCATCTGCGGAAAAACGGGTTTAGAGCCAAGATGGCTAATCACTTATCAACTACCAATTGGGTTAATGACATGAATACACTCATCTGCGGTTCAATGGCCTATGACACCATCATGGTGTTCAAGGACCAGTTCAAAAACCACATCCTGCCTGAGCAGCTCCATATCTTGAACGTCGCGTTCCTGGTGCCGGAAATGCGTCGCGAATACGGCGGCTGCGCGGGCAACATCGCCTATAACCTGCAACTGCTGGGTGGTAATCCGCTGATCATGGCAACGGTAGGTGAGGATTTTGCCCCTTACGCCAGACGACTGGAAAAACTCTCCATCACGCAAAAGCATATCCGCCACATGCCTGACAGCTTCACCGGCCAAGCCTTCATCACCACCGATCTTGACGACAATCAAATTACGGCCTTTCACCCGGGCGCGATGGGATTTTCCGAACAGAACAAGGTTGCTGACGCCGCTGGTGTCACGCTGGGTATCGTCTCGCCTGATGGCCGTACCGGCATGATGGAACACGCCGAGCAGTTCGTTGAAGCCGGTGTGCCTTTCGTGTTTGATCCGGGTCAGGGCATGCCGATGTTTTCCGGCCCGGACCTTTTGCGCTTCATCGACCAGGCGACTTATGTAACGGTGAATGATTACGAAGGCAAGATGCTGGAGGAAAAAACCGGCAAGACATTGATGGAGATTGCCCGCTCTGTGGCGGCACTGATCGTAACGTTAGGCGCTGACGGTTCGATGATTTACACGGAAGGGCGAGAAATCAAAATTCCCACACCGAAACCTGCCGCCATCGTTGATCCTACCGGTTGCGGCGATGCGTATCGTGCCGGCCTGATGTACGGTATTCAGCAGGGCTGGGCGTGGGAGACGACCGGACGGCTGGCCTCCTTGATGGGTTCGATCAAGATCGCCAGTCGCGGCGGCCAGAATCATGCGCCCACCCGTCGTGAAATTGAGGCACAATTCGAGCAGCACTTCGGGTTCGGTATCACGCTGTAAAGACGATGCCGGTTTATAGTTCAGACCGGCAGACAGAGTTTAAGCACGGCCAGCGCCTTATCTGTCGCCCCCCGATGCGCGGCGACAAACTGCAAACCACTCTGGCGCATCGTCGCTAGCGTGTCGACATCATTCAGCAGTTGATTCGCCACTTCAAACAATTCATCGGCATTGCTTACCCGAACCGCAGCACCGGCTTTGATCGCCAGCCGGGTCGCCTCGGCGAAATTATAAGTATGCGGGCCAATCAGCACCGGCGTGCCAACCGAGCAGGCCTCAATTAAATTCTGCGCGCCGAAAGGCAGCAGGCTGCCGCCAATGAAAGCCAGGTCGCAGGCTGCATAATAGGCGAACATCTCGCCCATGCTGTCGCCCAACACGACCTGAATCTCAGTCGGAACGTCACAGTTTTCGCTTTTGCGCTGATAATGCAAACCGCGTTTGCCAAGCATCAAAGCCACTTCGTCAAAGCGCTGCGGATGACGCGGCACAATCACCAGCAAAATATCCTGCCGGGTCTTTTCAAACGCATCCAGCAGCAAAGCTTCCTCGCCTTCCCTGGTACTCGCCGCCAGAAACACCTTACGCTCAATGCCAAACTGTTCACGCAAAGCCACCCCTCTTGCCAGCAACGCCTGCGCAGGAACAATATCGTATTTGAGATTGCCCATCACCGAAACTTTTTGCGCGCCCAGCTGCATCAGCCGCGCAGCATCATCCTGTGTTTGCGCGGCGATCGCGGTGAGTTTTTGCAACGCATTACGGGTCAAACCGGCAACACGCGCATACCCTTTTGCCGATTTCTTCGACAAGCGCGCATTGAGCAACAGCATGGGCACACGCGCCTTATGCGATTCGTGGATCAGATTGAACCAGATTTCAGTTTCCATCAGGATACCGAGACAAGGTTTGAAATGATGTAAAAAGCGCCGCACCGCAAATGGATAATCGTAGGGCAGATAGAAGCGCAACACCTCATCGCCATACAACTGCTCACTGGTCGCGCGCCCGGTTGGCGTCGTATGTGTCAGTAATATCCGGTATTCAGGATAGCTCTCGCGCAGTTTGGCAATCAGATTGACCGTGGCACGCGTTTCGCCAACCGATACCGCATGCAGCCAGATGACGGGAGCGCTTAAAAAAGGCTTTTCACATTTGTCTCCTCCCTCGTTTACGGGGGAGGAGTGAAGAGAGGGTTTTTCCGGTAAAGAGCCAGCGGGATAAAAACCAAAGCGTTCACCGATATGCTGCAAATACTCAGGTTGGCGGCGGGAACGCAAGCCCAGACGCAAAAGCACAACGGGCAGCAGCAGCCACAATAAAAAAGTATAAAGCACTCTCACCAGTGTTTCGCTACAGAAGAATCAGTGCAAGCGATCTGTATCAACTGGCGGTCTGCCAGGCGAATTGCCGTCAACGGCCCGCCCCATAAGCAGCCTGTATCCAGCGCGATAGCATTGGGCTTGACCATTAGCCCCAGCGCCGACCAGTGACCGAAGACCACCGTTGCTTCCGCACTCTTCCGTCCCGGAATATCAAACCAGGGACGATAACCCTCAGGGATATTTTGTATTTCCGCCTTGAAATCAAATTCCATCCGGCCTTTATCCGTGCAGATGCGCATCCGGGTCAGCGCATTGGTAATCACACGCAGTCGTTTAAAGCCGGTCAGATCGGTATCCCAGGCATCCGGTTGATTGCCGTACATATGCGCAAGAAAGTCTACATAATTATCGCTGCGCAACGTAGCCTCCACTTCATGAGCAAGTCTTGCCGCCTGCTCCACCGTCCACCCCGGCAACAATCCGGCATGCACCAGCACAAAATTCCCTTCGACATGCAGCAGGCGCTGATGTCGCAACCAGGTCAATAACTCTTCACGATCGGACGCCACCAAAATTTCATCCAGAGTATCGCCGCGATGCAATCGGTCCTCGCCGCTTGCGACTGCCAGCAAATGCAGATCGTGATTTCCCAGCACGGTGATTGCCGCATCGCCCAGCGACTTGACCAGACGCAACACAGCCAGTGAGTCCGGGCCACGATTGACCAGATCGCCCACCAGCCAGAGCTTGTCTGCGGCCTGATCGAAATTGATTTTTTCCAGCAACTGCACCAACTCTGTATGACAGCCCTGTATATCGCCTACCGCATAAATCGCCATCGTACTTCCCCAACCAAATATTCTGATAAAACAGCGTACCAGATTTTTGCCCGGCTTTGATGGAATCCAATTCTTATTTAGCCAATTTCAACGCCATGAGTTGTTAACAATTCAAAAATGACTCATCGCCCATCCATTGCGCTTCAACTCACGACTCAACGTACCTGCGGAACGACCCAATTCAAGAGCAATTTGCCCGGCTTGAATCCATTGATAACGGTGTCTGGATCAGCGCGCTCTCTTCGATACTCAACTGCTTGTCAATTTTTCCCATGCAACATGGTCCTCTAAAAATGTTGCGCTTGGTTTTTGAGCGCGCCTCTTTTTTGTGAAGTAAAATATGGCTTGAATTCGAATGCAAAAACTTGAATATCTTGAAGAAACACGCGAATTGCGCTGGCAATTATTCAGAAGTCGACTAAAACGTGCGCTAAGCTGATGATATTCAGAGCACTTGTTAATATTAATAATGGAAATCAATAATGTGGCTACGTATTGGATGCAGTATCACCTTCGACGTAAATGTCACCACCCCTTTTATATTGATGCTGCGTCCGCGCAACGGCATACATCAGTGGATAGCGCGTGAATCCTACACGCTAAAACCCAGCGTACCCGCGATTGAGTATACGGATAATTTCGGCAATCTTTGCCAGCGCCTGGTTGCACCTCCAGGTGAATTTACGATACAGACCTCTGCAGACATTTTAACCAGCGACTCCATTGATGTTCATTTCGGTGCGCCTTTCGAAGAAGTTCAGAATTTGCCAGATGAAGTACTGACTTATCTTTTGCCTACCCGCTACTGCGAATCAGACAAATTTATCGAAATGGGTCAGGAAATCGTCTCTGGCGTCCTACCCGGCTATGATCAGGTTGCTGCAATTACAGACTGGATACGCAACAATATTCGCTTTAACTCTGACTCCAGCCACTTTCAAATGTCTGCGGTTGAAGTCAATATACAACGTGAAGGCGTATGTCGTGAACTGGCGCATCTGGGCATCGCGCTTTGCCGGGGTTTGTGTATTCCGGCCAGAATGGTTGTGGGTTACCTGCATGAACTTAAACCCATGGATTTTCACGCCTGGTTTGAAGCCTATGTCGGCGGACGCTGGTACACTTTTGATCCGACCCAGAACAGGCCCAAGGGCGGACGAGTGACGGTAGCTTACGGACGCGATGCTGCGGATGTAGCGATTTTTAACCAGTTCGGTCCGGCGCTGTTTCCTCGCGAGATGTCTGTCCGGGTTGAATTACTGACTTCGGCACCGGAATAATGCAGCGACTACGCATTAAGCATCTAACCGAATATTTTTTTTCGGATCAGGTGACGCTCAATCAACACATGCTGTTGTTGCGTCCGCGAGAAGGCCATGATGTGCGTATCGAATCATCAAAGCTGAATATTTTCCCTGCTTTCAATATTAAATGGCAGCGCGATGTATTCGATAACTCTCTGGCTCTGGTCACTTTTAAGGAGAATGCGGACAAGCTGATCATTGCCAGTGAAGTCATCATTCAACATTACGCTCCTGAACCTTATGATTTTTTGCTGCAATCCTATGCGGTCAATTATCCATTCAGCTATGCAGCAAACGAACAGGTCGATCTGGCACCATTCCAGCAACCGTCTTTTCCAGAATATCAACAACTGATCAACAACTGGTTACATCCCTTAAAACTTAACGAAACTGAAACCTTTGCCCTACTGGTCAAGCTGAATCAAACCATTAGCCGTCAATTTCGTTATCAGGCCAGAGAAGAAGCCGGCGTACAATCGCCTGCACAAACGCTCACTCTGGGCAGCGGTTCCTGTCGCGATTACGCAACCCTCTTTATCGAAGCGTGCAGATGTATGGGTTTGGCCAGCCGTTTTGTCAGCGGCTACTTGCATGCGCCTGCGACAGAGGCAGGCAATGCAACGACCCATGCATGGGTGGAGATATATCTGCCGGGCACAGGATGGAAGGGGTTCGATCCTACATCGGGTGAGGTTACCGGAAACCGGCATATTGCCGTCGCTGTTTCACGAAATCCTGAAGCTGTGCCGCCGGTATCCGGCAGCTTCATCGGTATCTATCCCGCTATCCTGCGAGTTAATGTACAAGTCAATCTGCTTGCCTGAAAAAGTCTCAGACAGTTCAATGTTTCACGTGAAACATTCATCACTTAAAGCCAAACGAGTATAAAAATAATCCCTTCTGACTATGCAATGACTTTCGCAGGGATATTGCCTTTTTTGGGCAATAACTCGCCACCCCAATTTTTTGCAGGAGAGAAGCACGATTCGTTGCTATGCGAGTTTCACGTTAAATCGGTGACAACAACGCGCAGATTCTCATTGAACGAACAACCCCCACCGAAAACCAAAACAGCAGTTAAGGCCTCGACAATCGCTTCAAATACATTTTTCTTACCGACACCTCAACAGCGAACCGCACCGCGATTGCCGCGCATTCTGAACACCCCCGCAAGCCTTCATTGACTTAGCTGCGTGCTCTGCAATATTTATTCGTTCTGAACCAGAATTTATGCGGAAATGGCATCACAATCTGACAATCACTACGATGAAGCCTTCTCTGATGACACAGACGATTTTCGCGGCGGGTTTTGGCCGTGGTAAAAGTTCTCGCTTTGCTTAATATCAGATTCTAATTCCACTTTAACCGCAGCGCCATCAAATGTTTCACGTGAAACATTCACTTTTCATCCGATGAATATGGTTCATCGCTATGCGAGCTTTATGTAAGCGGCTATCCTACAGGACGGCGACCGCCTGAGAGCAGTTCATAACCTGCAATTACATCAAACAATTCTTCATCTATGCTGTTTTGCCGCAAGCGGTGAAAGTCCTGATTCAAGTCAGCCAGCAACTCTCCAATATTTTTCTCGGCACGCCGCATTGCAACCAGGCGACTGGCATTTTCACTTGCCAGCGATTCGGCACAGGCTCTGAACAGGGAGATAAACAGATATTCGCGTACCAGTGCTTTTATCGTTGATTCAGCTCCGCCTATAATCTGCGGCAAATTTTTTGTCGGCCAGCGTATCCCGGACAAACCCTGTCGCCAGGCATCGTCCAGCGGCAGCAATCGCTGCATCACCGGTTCATACACCGAACCTGTCTTCGGGCGCTGGTGAAACAGGAAAACATGCGACACAGAACCACGCATCGTTTCAATTTCACTGAGTATGCGTCCCACCAGAGAGGTGATCGCCGCGATTGAATTGGGTACGGAAAATCTGGCGGTGACAGGCAGACCGGCATCGGTCAAGTGCCCTTCCACCCGCTCGCCGACTGCAATCATTTGCGTCTGGCTGTTTTTCATTTTGCCGATCACATAATCTGCCAACTGCTCGTTGAACTGCCCGACCAATCCCTGATCCGAGCCAAATACCACAGCGAGCATGCGCTCTGTCCGGTGACTATCCCCCGTATGCAAAACTGCCCCCGCCTGAGACAGACTTGCAATCAGGCCCAGTTCTACGGTTCGATAATAATCATCCAGCGAGATGACTGCGCGCTCATATTGTGCGATGCTGGAAGCGGCCAGTGCTTTCATGGTGCGTACTACAGATTCCAGTTCAGCAGCGCCTTCAATCTTGCGATGCAAGCTCTCGGAAGTATCACTCATGCTGCTGGAATGAGCGGAGTGTTTCAGCTGCAAGCTGTAAAATTGCCGCCCGGTCACTGCTGTCGAAATTATCCGCTGAAGTGAATCGCTCAACGATTTCCTCCGGCAACAAAGCTGCTGCTTGGCACAGTGCCAGTTCAGCTTCACGCATTTTCGCCAGGGGCACGCTATCGAACAGCCTGGCAGTCAAGGCCAGCAATACGGCAATTTGTCCCGGCACTGTCATCGGTTCAAATTCAGACTGTTTAAGACAGCTGCGAATGCGCCGCCCGTGTTCGATAATTTCCCGGGTATTTTCATCCAGCCGGGTGCCAAATCGAGCAAAGGTTTCCAGCTCTTCGAACTGCGCATAAGCCAGTTTTAAGTCGCCGGCCACTGCCCGATATGCTGCCCGCTGTGCCTTGCCGCCGACGCGTGAAACAGATTTACTCACATCAACGGCAGGAAGAATACCCAGTTCGAATAATTTGGGTGAAAGATAAATCTGCCCGTCGGTGATAGAGATCAGATTAGTGGGAATATAGGCGGAAATATTCTGCGCCTCGGTTTCGATAATCGGCAGCGCGGTGAGCGAACCTCCGCCCAGTTCATCCAGCAAATGCGTGGCACGTTCGAGCAACCGGGAATGGATGTAGAAAATATCGCCGGGGTAGGCTTCACGACCGGGCGGGCGTCTTAACAACAGCGATAATTCACGATAAGCGCGGGCATGATGCGTCAGATCATCATAGACAATGAGCACATCGCGACCTGCCTCCATGAAATATTCTGCGATACTGGTCGCGGCATAAGGGGCGATATAGGTTAAACCAGGCGGATCATTGCCCTCTGTTACCACCACCACCGTGTATTCCATCGCGCCGTTTTCGCGCAGACTGGCAACCGTCTGAGCCACAGCAGAGGCACGCTGGCCGATGGCGCAATAAACGCACAGCACGTCGCGCTGATTCAAAATGGTGTCTATGGCTATGGCCGTTTTTCCGGTCTGCCTGTCCCCCAGAATAAGCTCGCGCTGACCGCGCCCTATGGGTACCAGCGCATCAATGACCTTGATGCCGGTCTGCAAGGGCGTCGTCACCGGTGCACGATCCATGATGTGTGGCGCAGGTCGCTCGATAGGCAAACGTTTGTCAAACAGCACAGGCCCCCTGTCATCCAGCGGCCTGCCCAACGGGTTGATCACCCGCCCGATCAGGCCATCTCCTACCGGCACATCCATCACATGACCACGGCGTTCAACTTCGGCACCCGCGTTCAGATGCCAGTAATCCCCAAGCAAAACAGCACCGATTTCATCCTCATCGACATTGAACGCAATGCCATACAAATCACCTGGAAATTTCAATACCTCCTCAAAACCCACCCCAGGCAGTCCGGACACTCTGGCAATCCCGGTGGACAAACTGATGACGGTGCCAGTTTCGCATGATGCCAACTGCGGCACATGCGCCTGTCGCGCCTGACTGACAGCCGAAAAAGTATGGTTAATTATGCTCTGCAGGCTTTTCATTTTGATTCGCCGGCGGGCTGCATTTTAAGCAAAGTGCTCACTTCATTTTCCAGTGTGGAAAGATAGTCCGCCACACTCCAGACAATTTTATGTCCGTGCGCGATCAGGACAATGCCATTAATGAGTTCAGGCATGACTTCAAAGTTGATCTCAGCAGGGGTCAGTTTTCTGATCGCATCTTCAATGGTGCTGCGCTCAGTCTGTGCAAATGCGCTGCGCACCAGCACCTGAGTCGCGTTTGCGAGTTGTTGCTGCACATTAATATCCAGCATGCCCAGACGCTGAATAAACACTGCTGCCATGCGTTCTTCGAGACTTTCATCCGCCAGATCACACAGTATTTTTTTGGCTATGGCAAAAGCTTCGGCACTGGCCTTGCGGGAAATTTCATCACCCAGTTGCCGGTATTCATTTTGCAATTGCTCCTGCTGCTTGCCGCGTAAATCATCAGCATCGCTTCTTGCAATACTGATCAGGCGCTGACGCTCGACTGCCGCATCGTCAGTTGCCTGCTTGAGCAGGACAATCCTCTCCGCCTCCAGTTCTGCTTGCTTGCGGGCATAGTCAGCCATCGAAGCATGTGCCTCGGCCTGCATCGTTTCGGCATGAGCTAACTCCGCCGCGATGCGTTTTTCCCGCGCGTCAATTGCATTAATAATCGGTGCGTATAGAAACCGCTTTAACAACCACACCAGAATGAGGAAGTTGACAGCTTGTGCCGCAACGGTAAACCAGTCGATCAGCATTATTTTACCTGCGCAATGACGTGATTCCAGAACGGATTGGCGAAGAGCAGAATCATCGAGACCACGAAACAATAAATAGCCATAGATTCGATCATCGCAAGTCCCACGAACAGGGTACGGGTAATCGTCGAGGATGCATCCGGTTGCTGTGCAAGGGCGAGCAGAGCCGAGGCGACCGCCCGTCCCTGTCCCATTCCCGGCCCCAGAACACCCAGGCCGATGGTCAGTCCCGCAGTAATAATGGAAGCTGCTGCGATTAAAGTTGTGTTATCCATACTTATCCCCTGTCTTCGTTTATGGTGTCTGATGTGCCGCTGGCGGCTGCGATGAAAACCGTGGCGAGTACGCTGAAAATATAGGCCTGAACCATCCCGGTCAGCAGTCCCAGCATGTTCATCAGCATCGGAAAAATGAAAGGCGTGACGATCAGCAGTATCGCCAGTATCATGGTTCCGCTCATCATGTTGCCGAACAGACGCACCGCAAGTGCTAACGTATGGGACAGTTCACTGATGATATTGAATGGCAGCATAATGAGCGTAGGCTCGGCAAATGTCTTAAGGTAGCCCGGCAGGCCGCGCTCCCTGATTGCATAGAACGGCACCGCGACAAAAACCAGCAGAGCCAGCGCAGTGGTCGTTGACAGCGAACCGGTAGGAGGTTCATAAACAGGAAAGACTGTTAACAGATTCGCAGTCGCTATGAACAGAAATAGCGTCCCTACAAAGCCCAGATACTTTTCCGGCTGTCTTAGTCCAACCTCGCCTATCTGGTTACGGATGCCGATCACGATGATTTCCAGCAGACTTTGCCAGCGTGTAATACGCACCTCATTCCCCAAATTGCGCGTGACATGCTTCGCACCGGCAACCAGCAAGATCATCAGCAGCCAGGTGGTTGCGATCGTCGCGTTAAGCTTTATTGCTCCATACTGCAAGAGGATGATTTCATCAGTGCTAAGATGCATGGTTAACCTCCTTAATATTAAGATTGCGCAGCCCCGCCCCCCGCATGCGGAAGGTAGTCAGGCGAGAGTGGTTTCAAGCGGGTCAGCCGGATAACGATAGCCCGTGCCGTAATGAAACCCAGCAAGCACGCCAACAGCTTTCTCCAGTCATCTCCTGCCACGAAATAAAATCCGCACAAGGTAAAGACCAGCCGCAACAACAAACTGAAAATAAACCAGCTTGCCGGGCTCACCGATGCAACGGCTTTTTTAACCGTCCACCACAGTCCGCCGAAATACAAGGTGCCCAGCAGCTCGCCAAAAGTCATTGCCAACAGCAAGTCAATCATCGTTCTCCTCCAGCTCGTCGCTAATTTTTTTGCCTTCTTTATCGATCCAGTACCAGGCATTCAAACAGCCTGTGGATAGTCCGATGATCAGCAGCGTCAGCGTCCAGGAATGAATTCCGGGATAGTGTTTATCAAGCCATAAGCCCAGCGCCGTACCAAGTAAGGTAGGTACCGCAACTGCCCAGCCGACCAGCCCCATCATGCCAAAACCCATCCAGACCGTTTGAATGACTCTGCGTTGCGCCCTGATTTTCCGGGTTTCCTTTTCGCCCACCTTACGAAGAAAATCAGCCACGATGATACTCCGCAAAGCGGCGCACGAAACCGCTTTCCAGTCTTGCCAGCACTGCGCGAACTTGTTTCTCTCCTTCATCGATATTGATAAATTCACGTTCTATGGCCTCGCGCAACTGACCTAGGCTCATGCCGGAAATTGCGTTGCGCACAGAAACAAGGACTTCGCTGCCAGCCTTTACCAGGACACCTTCATCTACCGCAAGGTAGATTTCATTATCAGATCCCATCTGATAAGTCAGAATTCCGGCTTCAAGTACCGCCACGCAGTCCAACCGGTGCGGCAGCAGGCCGAATGAGCCTTGCGCCGTTTCCGCCACGATCCTTGTTACGCCGTCTATCTGAGCGAAAACCTGATACGGCAGCAGAACTTTAAGTTTCATAGAGGCCGTCATCATTTAAGCCGTTCTTTGACCGGCCTCGTCGATAGAACCGATCATATAAAGTGCACTTTCCGGCATATCCTTATACTTGTCGTTCAAAATCTGCTCGCATCCATCCAGAGCATCGCTCAGGCTGACGAGTTTGCCCCTGATTCCGGAAAATTGCTCCGTGGTAAAGAAAGGTTGGGTCAGAAAACGTTCCAGCCTTCTGGCCCGTGCCACGATGGCGCGATCAGTCGCTGACAATTGCTCAAGTCCCAGCATGGCGATAATATCTTTCAGATCTGAATATTGCGCAAGCGTACTCCTGATTTCCTGTGCAAGCGCGTAGTGGCGATCTCCGACGATGCCGGGGGTGGCCATTTTTGAACCTGACTGCAGCGGATCAATGGCAGGGTATAAACCTTCACTCGCCCTTTTGCGAGATAACACGATAGAGGCAGAAAGGTGCGAAAAAGTATGCACCGCAGCGGGGTCGGTAAAGTCATCAGCAGGTACATAAACCGCCTGAATTGACGTGATCGCTCCGCTGTCGGTATTGGCGATGCGCTCTTCCAGACCCGACAATTCAGTACCCATGGTAGGCTGATAACCCAGTCGCGAGGGCATCTGTCCCATTAAACCGGATATTTCAGAACCTGCCTGAATGAAGCGAAAAATATTATCTATCAGCAGCAATACGTCGCGATGTTCGTCATCGCGGAAATATTCCGCCATGGTAAGCGCCGCATGTCCTACCCGAAAGCGGCTGCCGGGAGGCTCATTCATCTGGCCGAACACCATCACCATATTAGGCAGTACTCCCGCATTTTTCATGTCGCGATAGAGTTCTTCTCCTTCACGGCAACGCTCGCCAATACCGCAGAAAATACTCACACCTTCATGATGCCCTACCATGTTATGTATCATCTCGGTGAGCAACACCGTCTTGCCGACCCCTGCCCCGCCAAATAAGCCAGCCTTGCCGCCTCGCTCCAGCGGAGCCAAAACGTCAATTATTTTAATGCCGGTTTCAAATATTTCGGACTGGGTGGAGCGGCGTGATAACGGGGGGGGAGCGCGATGAACACTGCGCCATTCAATGTCTGCCGGCGCCGACAATCTGTCAATTGCATTGCCGAAAACATCAAACATGCGAGAGAGCGTAGCTCTGCCGACAGGAGCCATCAGCGGGCCACCGCTATCGGTTACCCGCATACCGCGGGCTAGCCCTTGTGTTGGAGTGAGCGCAATACCGCGCACCAGATGCGCATCCAGTTGAGTAAGAACCTCAATGGAAATATCACTGCCTGCATGCAGCAGCGAATAAATCGGCGGTAAATAATCTTCGAATTTTACATCCACAACACTGCCACGCACCGAGACGACCGTACCTGAATTCAAAGAAGCAAGTTCATTGTTCATCATGGAAAAACCCCGTTTATCAGTGCCAAACGATGATGTTTCAAGAAAGCATTGTGCAGCATACACCTTGACCGGGCAGCATTGCGCATGAAATTGCAGATATTTTTATAAACGCCTTAAAACAGTCTTCATTTCAATTCGATGAGGCAAGTCTGACTCAACCATTACCAGCCCGGCAGCGAGCAATTTCAGAGACATTTAAACAGACAGTGATTTGGCACTGCGCTCAAATATGCCAGCAAAGATGATATGGGGCTGTGTAATTATTCCGGCTCGTTTGTAGCAACTTAGTACCTGACGCGGCGATCACAGTAATTGGTTAACGGACCTTGCTCACCAGCCGGCCAGCAAAAATAAAACAGCAAACCAACTTCAGCTAATTGTTATAAATGTGGCTCTAAATAAGCCAAATAAACACTAAAAACCGTAAAAGACGAAATATGCTAATTTTTCATTCAAAAATATGGCTCTGCAATTGCCACACAAGGCTGCACATTTTACGAACCCTGCGAGGCTTGAACCTGTGGGCTTGCAGGAACCAAAATGGCCGCTAACTGATCGCTAACTGATCGCTAACTGATGCGGCCATTTTATTAGCTAAAATCACGCTTAAATTTGAACAGTTTCGCTATTCTAAAAAATTGCAGTTATACATCCAGATTTCTGGCACCCAGCGCATTTTTTTCGATAAACGCACGACGCGGTTCAACCAGATCGCCCATCAAAGTGGTGAATACTTCATCTGCCGCGATGGTATCTTCGATACGCACTTTCAATAAAATGCGGTTTTTAACAAACATCGTGGTTTCCCACAACTGTTCCGGATTCATTTCACCCAGACCTTTGTAGCGCTGAATACTCAAACCCCGTTTAGCTTCTTCCAGCAACCACTCAATCGCCTGCTTAAAACTGCTCACAGCGCGTTTTTGTTCACCGCGAGACACATAAGCCGTTGCGCTAATGAGCCCTTCCAGCGCATCCGCAGTCTGGCGTATCTGCCGGTAATCACCGCCCTGCAAAAAGTCTTTATCAAGATAACTTATTGAATAATTACCAAAATAAAGTTTTTCAAGACGCAGGCGCAGCTGATCCTTTTCATCGTTGTCTATCGTTACCTTGATGACACCACCACTGGCAGCCTCTAACAATTGTGCACTTTTTTGTGCCTGTTCAGCATCGTCAAGGGATAATTTAGGCAATGTCAGCAAGGCATGACTGGCTTCAGGGGCGATGTAATGCGTCAGGCGGTCAATTACGGCTTCAGCAAGAAAGTATTGTTTGGCAATCAATCCGAGTGCTTCGCTCTGGATCGGCGTTGCATCCAGGGCCGGGTATAACGCTGCGTCTTTGAGCGCATTACCCAGTAAATAACTCTTCATCTCCAGATCATCCTTGAGATAACGTTCTTCACGTCCTTGCTTGATTTTATATAGCGGTGGCTGAGCGATGTAAATATGACCACGCTCGACCAGTTCCGGCATCTGGCGGTAGAAAAAAGTCAATAACAGGGTACGAATATGCGAACCATCCACATCCGCATCGGTCATGATAATGATGCGGTGATAGCGTAACTTGTCCGGATTGTATTCGTCTTTGCCTATACCTGTCCCCAGCACGGTAATCAGCGTTGCAATTTCCTGCGAGCTGATCAGTTTTTCAAAACGGGCTTTTTCCACGTTAAGAATTTTACCCTTAAGTGGCAGAATAGCCTGGAATTTCCGGTCGCGTCCCTGCTTGGCTGAACCGCCAGCGGAATCCCCTTCGACCAGGTATAACTCGGACAAAGCCGGGTCTTTTTCCTGACAATCCGCCAGTTTTCCCGGCAAACCCATGCCATCCAGCACGCCTTTACGACGCGTCAGATCACGCGCCTTGCGCGCAGCCTCACGTGCACGAGCTGCTTCGATTATTTTACCGACAATAATCTTGGCATCATTTGGCTTTTCCAGCAAAAATGCGCTCATTTGCTGACCAATCAGCTCTTCAATAACAGGCCTGACTTCAGATGAAACCAGTTTATCTTTAGTTTGTGAGGAAAATTTAGGATCAGGCAATTTTACTGATAATACCGCCGTCAACCCTTCGCGCATGTCATCGCCCGTAGGTTCAACTTTGGCTTTTTTTGCCAGTTGCTCGGCTTCTATGTAATTATTCAGCGTGCGTGTCATCGCCGCGCGCATTGCAGTCAAATGCGTGCCACCGTCGCGTTGTGGAATATTATTGGTAAAACATTGTACGTTTTCCTGATAAGTATCATTCCATTGCATGGCAATTTCGGCTGTCATGCCATCTTTTTCACCAATTGCGTGAAATACCGTCGGATGCAAAGCTGTCTTGTTGCGGTTCATATACTCAACAAAACCTTTGATTCCACCGGTAAAAGAAAAATTCTCTTCCTTGCCGGTGCGATGATCTATCAAAGATATTTTGACGCCATTATTCAGAAATGATAGCTCTCGCAGGCGCTTGGCCAGAATATCGAAATGAAATTCAATCAAACCAAAAGTTTCTGTCGCAGCAAGAAAGTGCACCAGCGTGCCTTTCTTTTTCGATTCACCAATCACCCGAAGAGGCGCTACCGGGTCGCCATGGCGAAATTCGATAAAATGTTCTTTGCCTTCACGATAAATAGTCAGCTTTAACCATTCTGACAAGGCGTTGACAACAGATACCCCAACGCCATGCAAACCACCTGAAACCTTGTACGAATTACTGTCAAATTTACCACCTGCATGCAGGATAGTCATGATGACTTCCGCCGCAGATCTACCTTCTTCCTTATGAATATCAGTCGGAATGCCCCGACCGTTATCACTCACACTGATCGAATTATCTGCATGAATAATCACGTTAATTTCATTACAGTGGCCAGCCAGAGCTTCATCTACCGCATTATCTACCGCTTCGAAAACCATGTGGTGCAAACCAGTACCATCGTTTGTGTCGCCAATATACATACCGGGACGTTTACGCACTGCTTCCAGGCCTTTAAGCACCTTGATACTGGTTGAATCATATTCACTCATGGAGTTTTTCCTGGTATTGGTTTGTTTCACGTGAAACAAAAAACGTCTGGCATTTTACCACTAGATACGCATAGGCATGACGACATAGCGAAACTCAAAGTCATCGGCTGATGTGATCAAAATACTGCTGTTCGGATTGCCAAAAGAAAAAATAGCCATCTCACTATGAATACTGCTAAGTCCGTCCATCAAATAATTAACATTAAAACCGATATCGATCGCCTCACCATGATAATCAGTTTCAATTTCAACCTGAGCCTCTTCCTGTTCGCTATTACTGCTGATAATGCAAAGATTTTTTTCAGTCAGAACGAAGCGAACGCCTCTGAATTTCTCATTGGACAAGATAGCCGCTCTTTGCAGCGCTTGCTGAACGAGTGTACGGTTGATGCTTAAATGATTGCTGTAATTAGGAATAACTCTATGATAATCAGGAAATTTACCTTCAATCAACTTGGTTGTCAGTTCAATTCCGGAAAAGCTAGCTTTGAATTGTAATGTCGAAAATTCAAGTTCTACAGGTTCATTATCGTCACTCAATAATTTTGAAAGCTCCACAATGGCTTTGCGTGGAATAATTATTTCAATTTTATCCATCTGACAGTCTACAGGAATTGCGTTGTAAGCAAGCCTGTGACCATCAGTTGCGACAGCTCTCAAAATATTTTCCTCAATGACAATCAACACGCCATTCAAATAATAGCGGACATCTTGTTGAGCCATAGCAAACTGAACAGAGGCTAATATTTTTTTCAACGCGGATTGATTTAACCTCAGTTTGCGTGAATCCGTGAGTTGATTACTCAGCTTGGGAAAATCTTGTGCCGGCAAAGACTGAAGATTGAATTTACTTTTACTGGATTTGATATGAGCTTTGTTATCTTTCAAATCGATTGAGACTTTACTCTGATCCGGAAGTATGCGCAATATTTCCTGAAGTTTCTTCCCGCCTACAGTAATTGCAGAAATCGAATCATCATGAATATCGGTAGCAATTGAGGTAGTAATTTGTATTTCCAGATCAGTTGAAGTAAAGCGAATTGAATCAATTTCTTTTTCAATCAATATGTTAGATAAAATAGGCATCGTTTGTTTACGCTCAACAATGCCTACTACGATTTGTAATGGCTTTAACAAATCTTCTTTTGCTATCTTTTCAATAAACATAATATATATACCTAATAAGACTAATAATGTCTTCAGATTGAGTTGATAACTACAAAATTTACAATTAATACAGTTGGTTATGTAAAAAAAAAGCTGTGATTTAGCTGTGGATATTCCAGCGTGCTAATGTTAATAAGTTTAACAAAAAGATTTGAGCATTGCTTATCCACACTTTATGCACAGGAAAATCACATTGTTATTGATATTCCTAAAAACCCGCTTTTAGAAAAATCTAAAAAATTTTTATGTAAATTATCCTGTTGAGTGTTTTGTTTCTTATGTTAAGAAAGTAATATAAAAAACTAATAATCATAATAAAGCGTAACAATTATGTGGATAACCATGTAAATTATCATTAAAACAGTTAGTTAAGCTAAATTTAGCTAGCCGTTTTAGTTGTG
>CAIWRI010000072.1 GCA_903915035.1 uncultured Nitrosomonadales bacterium
AGCCGTCTCAAGAGTCAGGAAATCTACGCCTTGTACCCGGTGCCTGTCTCTCCGTACTTTGTATCTGTTATTTTGCAGTCCTCACCAGGCACGCAGGAGCACTCAAAAATTGCAGCTAAGGGATCAAAAACTGCGGCTAAGGAATCAAAAGTTGCGGAAATTTAAAAAAATTATTACTTTTCAATGGTCACCGGGCACGCATACAGGCTCACCAGGCACGCAGGAGTCTTACGGGGTGATAAACAAGGAACATCGCATTAAAAATTCAAACCCGAAGTCTTATGGCGAGTGCGTAACATCAGTTAATAACCTGTCGTCGGCATCGTCCAGATGCCATGACATCTGCAATGCGTCAGTCGTTTCATCCGTGAGGCGACATCCTGTCATCGAAGGACAAATTCGAGGCTTTATATATATACCCGTGTCGGGTTGGAATTCTGATATTGTATTCAATCTGCCTTGTCATAAATAAAGCCTGATCATGATGCGAACTACTGCTACTCTGAATGATTCCGTTGATGCAACAGAATTAACAGATGCCGATATTCTAGATGCGATGCGACATATACCGGGCTATCTGGATATCACCACCGAAGATTTCCGCACCATCTATCAGCTTGCTCGCCGTCATGCGTTGCAGCGACTGTTCGCTGACATTACCGCAGCTCACCTGATGCGCACCGGAATTTTACCGGTTCATCAGGCGCTGACGCTGGCCAAGGCTGCCAGACAGCTCGCCGATTCCGGTTATAAAAGTCTGCCGGTTGTGAATAACGACGGGCGTGTGGTGGGCATGCTCACAGAAACAGACTTTATGAGGCAGCTGAAGGTAAAAGATTTTATGGCCTTGTTGTTGCAACTGCCGGGCGAGTCAGTGGCTCTCACGGCTCAATTGCATGAGGCGCTAGTCAGTGCCGCGATGACTCAGCCGGTCATGAGCATTTCACCTGATGCGGGATTCATGGAGATCATGTCCGCCTTCGGACAGCATGGCGGTCGCAGCATGCCGGTGGTCGATGCGGATGGCAAACTGGCGGGCTTATTGTTGCGGCTTGATTTTTTTACAGCTTACAGTTTGAGTAACAGATCATGAGCTTGCGCGAATATATACGAAAGATGAAGGGCTCTACTCGCGGCAGTCCGCCACGGGTGAGCAATGAAGAGATCTTCTGGTCATGGACAGGTGCCTTTCTCGGCATCTCGGGCATAGCCTGCGTGGGACAATTATTTTTCAGCGGCAATGATGCGTTGCTGATGCTAGGCTCGTTTGGTGCATCGGCCGTACTGGTGTATGGCGCTGTACGCAGTCCGCTGGCGCAGCCTCGCAATCTGCTGGGCGGGCATATGCTCTCTGCGCTGGTTGGTGTCATTTGCTGGAAACTGCTGCATCAGCATCTCTGGCTCGCCGAAGCGATGGCGGTTGCCACGGCCATTGCGCTGATGCATGCCACCCGCACCCTGCATCCGCCCGGCGGCGCGACCGCCCTGATTGCGGTGATCGGTTCACCCGCACTACACAATACAGGCTTTTATTATGTGCTGATGCCCGCGACTTTAGGTCCGCTGATCTTGCTGCTGATCGCGTTGCTGGTGAACAATATCCCGAAATCGCGGCGCTATCCGGAAATATGGTTCTGAGTGCGGCGACTTTAGCCATTCGCCCCGAACACCATACGTTTTGCGACAAAACGTATGGCAAAGGGCAGGCAATCGAGCATGCTTAAGGTCGCGGCACGGGCGGCACCAAGCACCGGCAGATCGTTAGAGAACAGACGCACCAGCGTGTCAGTGAAGCGAATACCAGCCTCCCTGTCCAACTGGCGACGGCTGCGATAAGCGGCAAGCATCGCCTCTGCTCCGAGCATTTGCGGCTGAGTATCGCGTATTTCCTGTGCCAGATCCCATGCATCGCGCAAACCCAGATTGAATCCCGGTACAGAAGGGGTCACGGTACAGAAGGGGGCACGGTACAGAAGGGGGCACGGTACAGAAGGGGTCACGGTACAGAAGGGGTCACGGTACAGAAGGGGTCACGGTACAGAAGGGGTCAGGTCTCCCGTTTTGCGCAAAACGGGAGACC
>CAIWRI010000073.1 GCA_903915035.1 uncultured Nitrosomonadales bacterium
ACCGAAGAATTGCCACGCGATATGAGAAAAGCCATCAATGACATGGGCATGCCGTCATTTGCCCCGGTATGGCTACGCTGAAACCTCAGCCGAACCTGGCAATTCTTCATTTATATATGCGTCACTGTCAAGCAGGTATCCGAATGTGGTTAAAATAGCATTGTTGTCGGCTATAATTTCAAACTTGCTTACCGTAAAGGAGTTATAAAGTGCTGAAACTACGTCACGTGTTTTTATTAGGCGTGCTGTTATACCCGCTTGCGGCTTCTGCGGAGATGAGTGTCAACATAGGCATAGACTTGCCGGCATATCCCAATCTTGCCCTGATCCCCGGCTATCCGGTCTATTACGCACCACAACTGGATGCAAACTTCTTTTTTTATGACGGGATGTACTGGGTTTATCAGGATGATGAATGGTATACCAGCTCCTGGTACAACGGACCCTGGTGGTATGTAAGCGAGGAGGAAGTGCCTCTGTTTCTGCTGCGTATCCCGGTGCGCTACTATCGCCAGCCACCGGAATTTTTTATCGGCTGGCGCAATGATGCGCCACCACGTTGGGGGGAACACTGGGGTCGTGAATGGGAGCAGCATCGTCGCGGCTGGGACAGATGGGACCGCCGCGCAATCCCGCCACCGGCACCGTTGCCAGACTATCAGCGTCAATATTCAAGGGATCGGTATCCGGAGCAAGTGAGGCAACAACCGCAACTTCAGCAACAGCACTATCGTTTCAATCCGGGTGAACCGCAAACACGGCAATACGATCGGTCAGTGCCGTCTGTTCAGCAGGCAAATCCTCAGCCGGGGAGAATACCTGACGAACGAGGCGCAAGGCAGGACATTCAGCGCCAGCAGAACACACAGGATGTGTCGCGCCCGCAAGTTCAGTGGCCGACTTCCGCTTCTCCGCAGTCAAGACAAGCACCTGACGAACGAGGCGCAAGGCAGGACATTCAGCGCCAGCAGAACACACAGGATATGCCGCGCCCGCAAGTTCAGAGACAACCCCCGCCAAAACAGGAACAGCCTCAGAATCTCATGCAACCAGCGGTTCAGCATGAACACAAGCAGGAGGAAAGGCAGCAGGGACAGGACGCCCCGCACCAAACGAAACAAGGTCAGGATCGTGATCGAAATAATTAATGACAGCCTGACGACAGGTGTTATCACTGTATCAGCGGCATCCGCTGGCTAAGTTGCCCGGTGCGTTTAAAATTTACGATCAGGATGGAGTGCACTGATGAATAATGCACAATGGTTCATGATGGTAGGCGGACTGTTGCTGGTCATGGGACTGACTTATTCTGTCCTCAATCGCTCGCCGGTCACCTCAGCCATCATTTACCTGACGGTGGGTCTGCTGACAGGTCCCAGTGCGCTCAACCTGTTTCATTTCAATCCGCTCAAGGAGTCAGCGCTGCTCGAAGCACTGACAGAAGTCGCAGTATTGATTTCGCTGTTTTCTGCCGGCGTCAAAATGCCGACGCCATTCAATTTTACCCGCTGGCGAGCGCCGATTTTACTGGCGACCGTTGCCATGATCATTACCGTCGCACTGGTCGCTGTCTTTGCCTGGTATGTCATAGGTCTGCCTCCCGGCGCTGCGGTGCTGCTGGGTGCCATTGTTGCGCCGACAGATCCTGTGCTGGCAACCGATGTACAAATCCGCCACCCCGGAGATCACGACCAGCTGCGTTTTACCTTGACCTGCGAGGCGGGTATGAATGACGGTAGTGCTTTCCCGTTTGTGATGCTGGGAATGGGTTTGCTGGGCTTACATGATCTTGGCAGCTATGGCCTGAACTGGATAGTCATAGATGTGCTGTGGGCGACAACGGGTGGTATTGCCATCGGCGTTGCCGCAGGTGTCACGCTAGCTCATGCGGGATGGAAACTGCGCCGCAAACCCCACCGGCATGAGTTGCTGGACGATTTTCTCGGTCTTGGCCTGATTGGTGTTGTCTACGGATTATGTGTAATGCTCAACACCTGGGGATTTCTGGCTGTTTTTTTCGCCGCATTCGCGCTGCGTCAGACTGAACTCAAACTGGCCAAAGCGACCTCGAATTTCACCGAACTGCACCCGGAGTCAGTGAGCCCGGGTACACTGCCTACCCCTATGGTGAGCGCAGGGTCGCTTATATTTAAGGAGCATCTGGAAAGGCTGTCCGAAGTCGTTCTGGTTCTCCTGCTGGGCGGCACATTGTTTTTGAATTCATGGAGCTGGATGGCTGTGGGGCTGTCGCTGTTTTTATTCGTGATCGTGCGCCCTGTCAGCGTCATCGTCGGACTGCTGGGCTCGCACACCAGCTGGCGAATACGCGGCATGACAGCCTGGTTCGGCGTGCGCGGAATCGGCTCGCTCTATTATCTGATGTATGCCATACAGCACGGACTGCCAGAGGCGCTGGCATTGCAATTGATACAGCTGACACTGATCGTTGTGACACTGTCAATTATGCTGCACGGCATCAGTGTTAAGCCGTTAATGCGTCAATTCTGGCGGCGTAACGCGCAAAACCCGACAGCATAGCTTATGATTCAAAGGCAAGACTCTCCAGCACGACTGTGATAGCAGCTATCCGTTTACATGACAAGGTACGAACACGAGGTTCTGTTGAGGTTTTGCCAATCGGGTCGGATTAGCCATTTTTAATGGCATGAGCAGCATAAATTTAAGTGGCGAAGAACGGGGCGGAAAAAGCAGCACCGGGCCGTTCCAAAGGCGGTTTGGCTGACGAGGCTTACGACACAGTGGAGGGCCTGGTTGGAATGCCGGAAAATAGAAGCCGTGATCCCGCCCAAAGCGAA
>CAIWRI010000074.1 GCA_903915035.1 uncultured Nitrosomonadales bacterium
AAGCACAGAGCGCTCGGTGGAAACCACATATCGTTCGGCAGGAATTTTGAAAAAGTTTGTCTGCAATCATCGTTGAAGTGCTTAATTTACCCGTCGTTGTCCTCATTCCCGCAGGTCCCTTTCATGTTTGCAAGTGCCGGCGTTATGTCAACTTAGCTGAACAGGGATAAGTCGCCGGTGTGCCATTTCCCGTTGCGGCAGCACACCTTGAACTTTCGCTATCTTTGTTATATAAAGCGCTGATGAGAATTCTAGAATATATCGGACTTGATACGTCGAAAGTCAAAACCAACTATCGTAAAGTCTGTGATGCCATTGCGCGCGGCGATTTTCGCGCGGCACAGGTCAAGAAACTGGCCAACCTGACGCACGGCAAGTATTACCGGGCAAAGCTCGATGATGCCAATCGACTTTTGTTTACGCTGGTGCGTCACGACGATGAAGTCTGTGTGCTGATGCTGGAGGTGATCGTCAATCACAACTATGACAAGTCGCGTTTTTTGCGCGGTGCGCTCATTGATGAAGCAAAAATTCCCGACATCGACGTAACTGAGGCAATCGGTGAAGCGCAAACAGTGCGTTATCTGAACCCGCAGCACACGGCGATTCATTTACTCGACAAACCCATCTCTTTCGATGAGACACAGCAGGCTATCTATCTGCTGCCGGCACCCATGATCATCATCGGTAGTGCGGGGAGCGGCAAGACTGCGCTGACGCTGGAAAAGCTCAAGCACGCCGAAGGTGACGTGCTGTATGTCACGCATTCAGCCTTTCTGGCGCAGAGCGCGCGCGGACTTTATTACGCCAATGGCTTTGACTATGCCGGTCAGGAAGCGACTTTTTTATCCTTCCGTGAGTTTATCGAATCAATTCATGTGCCCGCCGGGCGAGAAGCCAATTGGCGCGACTTTTCCGGATGGTTTGCACGCATTAAAAGCGCTTTCAAAGAGATCGACGGGCATCAGGCGTTCGAGGAAATCCGCGGTGTGATTTCCGCCGGGGCGCAGGGCATTTTAAATCGTAACGAATACTGTGCGCTCGGGGTTCGTCAGTCTATCTTTGCGTCGGCGCAACGCGAGAAACTTTATGATCTGTTTGAAAAGTATCTGGCCTGGCTTACCGAATCCCATTTTTACGACCTGAATCTGGTCGCGCAGGAATGGCATAAGCATGCTGCACCGCGCTATGATTTTGTCGTGGTCGATGAAGTGCAGGATCTGACGACTATCCAGTTATCGCTGGTGCTCAAAACGCTCAGACGGGCAGGGCATTTTCTGCTGTGCGGCGACTCGAACCAGATTGTCCATCCCAATTTCTTCTCCTGGGGGCAGGTAAAGAGCCTGTTCTGGCGAGATCCTAAAATTGCGGAACGTCAGGAACTCAGGGTATTGACCGCCAATTTTCGCAATGGGCTGGAAGCCACCCGCACTGCCAATCAGTTGCTCAAGATCAAGCATCAGCGCTTTGGCTCGATTGACCGGGAAAGTAACTTCCTGGTGCAGGCGGTCGGTCTGGATGCCGGACAAGTTGCGCTGATGGCCGATAAGGATGCCGTGCTGCGCGAACTGGATCAGAAGGTCAGGCTGTCCACTAATTTCGCCGTGCTGGTCATGCGCGATGAAGACAAGCTTGAGGCGCGCCGTCACTTTGCGACTCCGCTGTTGTTCTCCATCCATGAGGCTAAGGGACTGGAATATGAAAACATTATCCTGTATCGCTTTGTCTCGGATCATCGTGCCGAATTCAGTCAGATCGTCGAGGGCGTCAATCGTGCCAGTCTGGATGTTGAAACCCTGGATTACCACCGCGCGAAGGACAAGAGCGACAAGTCGCTGGAAGTCTATAAATTTTTCGTCAATGCCTTGTATGTGGCGCTGACGCGTGCCATCAAAAATCTGTATATCCTCGAATCGGATACGGCTCACCCGTTGTTTGGCCTGCTGGATCTGGCGACAGGCGGACAAGTCAAGGTCGACGCGAAGCAGTCCAGCCGGGAAGACTGGCAAAAAGAAGCACGCAAGCTTGAGCTGCAAGGCAAGCAGGAGCAAGCGGATGCCATACGCAGCAACATACTCAAGCAAAGTGCTCCGCCCTGGCCGGTATATGACGAGCCCTGGTTGAAGCAAACGCTGATTAAGGTGTTTCGCGAGCAGGCGCATGGCAGTAAGCCGCGGCAGCAATTGCTGGACTATGCCGCCTATCACGATGAGCCCAATCTCGCCGAGTGGTTGATCACGGAAGCGAAGTTCGATGCCGCTATCTTGTTTGTAAAGCAGCAGCAACATCTCGGGCGCAAGAGTTATATGCCCTATTTCGTACATAATTTCAAGGAGATACTGCGGCAATGCGACCAATACGGTCTTGAGCACCGGCTGCCTATGAATCAGACGCCCTTGATGGCGGCGGCCAGTGCCGGCAATATCCCGCTGGTTGAAGTTCTGCTGGAGCGTGGTGCCAATCGTGAGACTGTCGATCAATATGGTTATAATGCCTTGCACCGGGCGATGCTCGTTGCTTTTGACGACCCGAAATTTGCCAAAGGCCCGTTTGCCGCTCTTTATGAACTGCTGGCTCCGCCGTCCATTGATGTCAACACCAGCCAGAGACTGGTGCGTATAGACCGGCATCTGTCCGAATACTTTTTGTTCCAGACGCTCTGGGTGTTGTTTAAATCGTGTTTTAGCTACACGACGCGCAATCTGAATGCGGCTTTTGAAACGAAGGCTATTCTTGACGCCTGGCAGCATTTACCCGCTAACGTCCTCGCTCCGGAACGCAATAAGCGCGCCCCTCTCTCCGGGCTGCTCTCACGCAATGAAATTGATCGCGATTATGCTTATAACCGGGCGCTGTTCAAACGCGTTGCGCAAGGATGGTACCAGTTCAATCCGCAACTGTCGGTGCGCAGCGGTAATGAGGAAGCCTGGCAGCCTGTCTATCAGGCATTGAATCTGCCTCTGATCAATGAGTTTGCCCGGATTCATCTGTTCGAAGAACTTTCAGCCTGGAATCATATCGGAGAATACTGCGCAATGGCTTCCATGCCCGCGCCTCCGCTGCCTATCGCAGCAGAACGTGAGATGGCCAGGCGTGAGGCCGCCAGACTAGATCGCATCAAACTGGAAGTCGAAGAGCGGGCTGCACAGGAGCGAGAGGATAAAGCTGAAAAAGCCCCTGTAGCCGAACGAAAAAAAGCATATGCCGAGAAGCTAAAGCAGGATACGCACGAATCCGGGCGTGTTGAACTCGAGCGGCTGCGCAAAGAAATTGAGGACTTGAAAAAATCGCTACTCTAACCTGCATCAGCATAGCGGCGCGCAGCCCGGAATAATCAGTAAACCGGTGCTTAATGTGGTCAGCGAAGCCGCGAATAGCGTGCTGTTACCCAATTTTCAACGCATTCGGTTTAGAATACGTGCTGCGTAGCTATTTTAACTTTAAGGAAATATCATGTATCAGATTGCTCCAAGCATACTCTCTGCCAATTTCGCCAGGCTGGGAGAAGAAGTTGATAACGTCTTAGCTGCCGGCGCAGACATCGTTCACTTCGATGTGATGGATAACCATTACGTACCCAACCTGACGATAGGGCCTCTGGTCTGCGATGCCTTACGCGCGCACGGCGTGACTGCTCCGATCGACGTGCATCTGATGGTTAAACCCGTGGACCGCATCATTCCCGATTTCGCCAAGGCCGGTGCAACTTACATCACTTTCCATCCTGAAGCCTCCGAGCATGTTGATCGTACTATCGGACTGATCAAGGAGTCCGGTTGCAAGGCCGGTCTGGTGTTCAATCCTGCGACGCCGCTGGATGTTCTGGAATACATGTTGCCGAAGCTGGATATGGTCTTGCTGATGTCGGTTAATCCCGGTTTCGGCGGCCAGAAATTTATCCCTTATGTGCTGGACAAGGCGCGTAAGGTTCGCGCAATGATTAATGCGGGTGCTTATAACTGCCGACTGGAAATTGACGGGGGAGTGGGTCCTGCGAATATTCGTGAAGTAGCGGCAGCCGGTGTGGACACTTTTGTGGCAGGCTCCGCGATTTTCAATGCACGGCTGGCAAGTGACAAGCATCAGTTTGATAGCGTCATTGCCGCGATGCGCGCAGAGTTGGCCAAGGTCTGATTAGCATGCGCTACGCCCCTGTGCTGCCAGAGGACGGTAAGAAGGTTTAAAGCAGCGGATAGCAAGGATGTCAGAACCGGTGACGCAAAAGCCGGTGCAGGCAAAACCGATAAACCCAAGGATTCCGTGAAGGAATCAGATAAATAATGAAAACTATGACTACTAAAAGATATACCACCCCGGTCAGCGTTAAAGCCGTCGTCTTTGATCTTGACGGCACCTTGCTGAATACGCTGTCGCAACTTGCAGAAGCGGCCAATCGCATGCTGCTCGAAATTAATTACGCACCTGTCTCGCAAGAACTGCTGGCAAGCTATATCGGTAACGGTATCAGCTGGCTGGTTAAACGTGCCTTGACCGGTGAGATGCATGCGACGCCGGATGCCGCGTTGTATGATCACGCCCTGCCTATCTTCGAAAAACATTATGCCGGGCTGTTGCTGGAAAGTCGCGTCTACGACGGCGTGATCGAAGGCCTGGAAGCCATGAAGGCGGCAGGATTTCGTTTGGGCTGCATTACCAACAAGCTTGAGGCTTATACCACCCCGTTGCTCGCAGGTACAGGGCTGGCAAAGTATTTTGATATCGTACTCTCAGGCGACACGTTGCCGGAAAAGAAACCGCATCCGCTGCCATTGCTACATGCGGCGAAATTTTTCGGTGTGCCGATTGAACACCTGCTGCTGATCGGCGACTCACTGAATGACACGTTAGCCGCACGGGCTGCCGAATGTCCGGTATTTTGTGTCCCTTATGGCTACAATCACGGCGAACAGGTTGATACACTCGATCAGGATGCCATTATTCCGACGCTGCTTGACGCGTTACCCTTGATGAAACTGGCTTAAAAGCAGGATGGAGGATTCAGAATGTTTTCTGTTTACGGTTTTCTGAATCCTGAATCTTGAATCCTGAATCCTGACCCGGAGATATTCATGCTGCACCCCATCACCGAACAAGAATTCAATGCCCTTGCAGCACAGGGATATAACCGCATCCCGCTGGTAGCTCAGACCTTTGCCGATCTCGATACGCCCTTATCGCTGTATCTGAAACTTGCCAACAAGCCATTTTCCTATTTACTGGAATCTGTGCAAGGGGGCGAACGTTTTGGACGTTATTCCTTCATCGGCTTGCCTGCGGACACCCGCATCACGGTACGCGGAAAAAAAGTTACGCTGATCACAAACGGCAGTGAAACGACTGAGGAGGTTGAAAATCCGCTCAGTTTTATCGAAAACTATCAGGCTCGTTTCAAGGTCGCGCCCTTGTCAGGACTGCCGCGTTACACAGGCGGCCTGGCAGGCTATTTCGGCTATGAAACAATACGCTATATTGAGCCGCGCTTAAGTCATACGCTCAAGCCTGATGTCATTGGCACGCCTGATATTCTGCTGATGCTCACAGAACAACTAGCGGTGGTGGACAGCTTGTCCGGCAAGCTGACCTTCATCGTGTATGCCGATCCGGCCCGGGACGACGCCTATGCGTTGGCGCAAGCGCGCCTGTGTGAATTGATCGGCATGCTGCGCAGACCCGTTGATATTCCATTTGAGCCGCCTGTCAAGGCCATGGCAGCTAAATCCGAATTCGGTGAAATGGATTTCAAGGCCGCAGTGGAACGAGCCAAGCAATATATTTTTGACGGCGACATCATGCAGGTGGTGTTGTCGCAACGCATGGCGCAGCCTTTTCCTGCCGCGCCGTTATCGTTGTATCGCGCGCTGCGCAGTATCAATCCTTCACCCTATATGTTTTATTACGACATGGGCGATCATCACGTGGTCGGTTCTTCGCCTGAAATTCTTGTCCGGCTGGAAGGCGATACCGTGACCGTGCGTCCAATTGCCGGCACCCGTCCGCGCGGCAAGACTTCTGAACAGGACTTGTCGCTGGCGGCAGAACTGCTGGCCGATCCTAAAGAGCTTGCGGAGCATTTGATGCTGATTGATCTGGGTCGTAACGACATCGGGCGCGTGGCAAAAAACGGCACAGTGAAACTGACCGATAAAATGGTTATTGAACGCTATTCTCATGTGATGCATATTGTGTCAAACGTGGAGGCCAGACTCAAGGATGGTTTAAGCAGTATGGATGTGCTGCGCGCTACCTTTCCTGCCGGCACCGTGTCGGGTGCCGCCAAGGTGCGTGCGATGGAAATCATCGATGAACTGGAGCCCAGTAAACGCGGGATTTATGCCGGAGCAGTGGGCTACCTGGGTTTTAACGGGGATATGGATGTGGCTATTGCCTTGCGCACCGCTGTCGTTAAGGATGGCATGCTTTACGTGCAGGCCGGTGCCGGCATCGTCGCAGATTCTATGCCTGACAGCGAGTGGCAGGAGACATTGAATAAAGCGCGTGCGGTGTTAAGTGCGGCACAGATGGTGCTGGACGGACTGGATGCCGCAGTGCATCGCTAAATTACAGATAACTATGTTACGTTTAACTGAAATAAAACTGCCGATTGCTCATCCGGAGGGGGATCTTAGAATCGCCATCCTCAAGCGGCTTGGGTTGCTTGAGGATGATCTGCTCAGCTATGCCATTTTCAAGCGCGGCGTGGATGCGCGCAAAGCGCACGCCATTTTATTCACCTATACCTTACTCGTGGAAGTGCGGGATGAGGCGGCAGTACTTGCGCGCTTGGGCAAAGACCCGCAGGTCAGAATCGCGCCGGATACCCGCTATCACTTTGTCGCACATGCACCCGCCGGCTTGCCCTTAAGACCCGTCGTGATCGGCATGGGGCCGGCTGGCCTTTTTGCCGGATTGCTGCTGGCGCAGATGGGGTTTAAACCGCTGATACTGGAACGCGGCAAGGCGGTTCGTGAGCGCACAAAAGATACCTTCGGTCTGTGGCGGCAGGGAGTGTTAAATCCGGAATCCAATGTACAATTTGGTGAAGGTGGGGCAGGCACATTTTCTGACGGCAAACTGTACAGCCAGATCAAGGATCCGCGCCATCTGAGTCGAAAAGTACTGGAGGAATTCGTCAAGGCAGGAGCCCCGGAAGAAATATTGTATGAAAGCCATCCGCATATCGGCACCTTCCGCTTAGTCGGTATGGTGGAAAAGATGCGTGAAACAATACAATCGCTAGGTGGCGAAATACGTTTTAGCAGTCGTGTGGAAGACATTCAAATCGAAGCTGGCGCAGTGTGCGGCGTCGTGCTTGCCAGCGGCGAGCATATTCCCGCAAATCATTTAGTGCTGGCGGTCGGACATAGCGCGCGCGACACTTTTGAAATGATCCACAAACGCAGCATCTATATTGAGGCCAAGCCCTTTTCGATCGGTTTTCGCATCGAACATCCGCAATCCCTGATTGATGCTGCGCGTTTTGGCAAGCATGCCGGGAATGAACTGTTGGGCGCTGCGGATTACAAGCTGGTACATCATGCAGCCAATGGCCGTTCTGTTTACAGTTTTTGTATGTGCCCGGGCGGTACGGTGGTTGCTGCGACGTCCGAAGTCGGGCGCGTTGTCACCAACGGCATGAGTCAGTATTCGCGCAACGAACGCAATGCCAATGCCGGTATCGTCGTCGGCATTACCCCTGAAGCGGACTATCCCGGCGATCCGCTGGCCGGTGTCGAGTTTCAGCGCCGCTGGGAATCGCGTGCTTTCGAGTTGGGCGGTGCGACTTATCAGGCGCCGGGGCAACTGGTCGGCGATTTTCTGGCCGGCCGTGCCTCGACCCAATTCGGTGCCGTGCAGCCATCCTATACGCCGGGTGTACATCTGACCGATTTGGCGAGTGCCCTGCCTGATTATGCGATTGCCGCAATCAAGGAGGCGCTGCCAGCTTTTGCCAGACAAATCAAAGGATTTGATATGCATGATGCGGTATTGACCGGTGTGGAAACCCGTACCTCGTCGCCGATACGCATTAAGCGCAATCCGGATGACTTGCAAAGTATCAACACCCGCGGTCTGTATCCTGCCGGTGAAGGGGCAGGCTATGCGGGTGGAATATTGTCTGCGGCAGTGGATGGCATTGAAGTGGCTGAAGCGGTTGCACGCAGCATGATCGCAGCTCAATAAAGGGACTATATGAATATTTGTTTTATCGGTGGCGGCAATATGGCGACAGCCTTGATCGGCGGCTTGTTGCAACAGAAAGTTTTCTCGGCAAACGAGCTCAGCGTGGTGGAAAAAAGTAGCGAGGCGCGCGGCCGATTGCAAAGCCAGTTCGGGGTGCATGCTTTTGAGACGATAGCTCAGGGTATTCTAGGCAGCGAGGTGATCATACTCGCGGTAAAGCCGCAGCAACTGTTTGAAGTCTGCGAACAGCTCTCTCCTTTGCTGACCGGGCAACTGATTATTTCCATTGCCGCCGGTGTCCGCGCCTGCGATATTTCGCGCTGGCTCAATACACCGGATATCGTGCGTTGCATGCCCAATACCCCGGCGTTGATACAAAGCGGTGTGACGGGCTTATATGCCCTGCCCGGGGTTAATCCAGCACGGCGCGAAATTGCTGAAGGTATTTTACGGGGAGTTGGCAATACGCTGTGGGTCGAGCAGGAGACTATGCTGGATGCGGTGACCGCGATCTCAGGCAGTGGACCGGCTTATGTGTTTTATTTTATTGACGCTTTGCAGCAGGCAGCACAACAGTTGGGGTTTAATGAGGAATCGGCACGACTTCTAGCGGTTGAGACTTTTCTCGGCGCGGCCAAGCTGGCAAAGTGCAGTGACGTTTCTGTCAGCGAATTGCGTACACGAGTAACCTCAAAGAACGGCACCACCGAGCGGGCCTTGTTGAGTCTGGCCGCTAATCAGGTCGCAGAACATATTGTTGAGGCGGCACTGGCAGCGGATGCCCGTTCGCGTGAGATGGGTGATGAATTGGGGCGTGCCTCATGATGAGCGAAGCAGTACTTTTTCTGCTGGATGTGGTGGTGCAATCCTTTGCGGCGATTTTGTTGCTGCGTTTTTACTTGCAGTGGCTGCGCGCGCCGATGCGCAATCCTGTCGGCGAATTCGTCATGGTGTTCACTGACTTTATCGTGTTGCGCGCACGCCGTTACATTTCCGCGCTGCATGGTTTGGACAGTTCAACCTTATTGCTTGCCTGGCTGGTGGAAGCGCTCTATCTGACCGGTGTGATGTGGGTACAAGGTTTTTCTGGATTCCCGCTGGCGGGTTTGCTGCTGCTGGCGGCTGTCAAATTGTTTAAAATCAGTTTGTATTTGCTGATGGGCGCGGTGTTTGTTCAGGCAATTTTGTCTTGGACTAATCCTTATACCCCCGTTTCGCAGGTGCTGGATGTGGTGACCAGCCGGTTTCTACAACCGTTGCGCCGCATTGTTCCTGTAGTGGGAAATCTGGATTTGTCCTCCATGGCGTTGCTGATCCTCTGTCAGTTGGTGTTGATCGTCCCGGTGACTATGCTCGAAGGCATTGTGTCAAGATTCCTTTAACGAGTCGCAGCACGAGTTTAATGAGCCTCTGGTATCGTTCTAACGGTGACGTCCTTACGCTGACCCTGCATGTGCAGCCGGGTGCTAAGCGCAGTGAACTATCCGGACTGCACGGTGATGCGCTCAAAATTCGCCTGGCTGCGCCGCCCGTTGACGGGCGCGCCAATGAGGCTTTGCTGAAATATATTGCCGGCTTGTTTGGTGTTCCTGTGCGTCAAGTGGAGCTTAGGCAAGGCGGACAATCGCGACACAAAGTTGTGGCGATTACAGGAAGCGTAGTTGAACCGGAGAGCTTGCTGGCAGGGAAAATTTAACTGCATATCCAGATGCTGCTTGAATGACGGCGATAAACTGCTCAGCAGGTAACGGCCTGTGATATCTCTTTGCCATGCTACGCTGGAATGCGAAACACCCCCCGCTTTTCACGCTCTCAGCGAAGGGGCTTGAATTTCATCAGTTACATCAGAATAACGTCGTACTGTTCCTGATTGTATTGCGTTTCTACCAGCATAGAAATGGGTTTGCCGATGAAGTCGGAGAGACCGGCCAATGCCTGAGACTCTTCCTCAAGGAATAAATCGATGACTTGCTGAGAGGCCAGAATACGATACTCGCGCGCATCAAACTGACGTGCTTCGCGGACAATTTCGCGCAATATTTCATAGCATACGGTTTGTGCAGTTTTGACTTCACCGCGGCCACGGCAGTTAGGGCAGGGCTCGCAAAGCACATGCGCCAGACTTTCCCTGGTGCGTTTGCGCGTCATTTCTACCAAACCCAGGGAGGAAAAATTATTGACGCTGATGCGGGTGTGATCGCGCGCCAGTGCTTTCTTGAATTCCTCCAGCACAGTATCGCGATGCAGCAGGTTATCCATATCGATAAAATCGCAGATGATGATGCCGCCCAGATTGCGCAAACGCAACTGTCTTGCAATGACTTGCGTCGCTTCCAGATTAGTCTTGAAAATGGTGTCATCAAAGTTGCGTACGCCGACAAACCCGCCGGTGTTGACATCGACGGTGGTTAAAGCCTCAGTCTGATCGATAATCAGATAGCCGCCGGATTTCAAATCAACGCGTTTGGACAGGGCGCGCTCGATTTCCTCCTCAATGTTATACATGTCAAACAGCGGGCGCGCACCGGTGTAGTGCTCAAGCAGTTGCGCTGCATCTGCATTGTAGTTTTGTGCAAATTCGAGCATTTTATTACGGGTAGTGCGTGAGTCGACCAGGATGCGTATGGTATCTTCACAGACGAAGTCTCGCAATACGCGCAAACTGATATCCAGTTCTTGATACAGCAGTTGTGGTGCGCTGGCGGTTTTTGAGGCTATCTGCAAACCGTTCCATAATTTGTCGAGATAAGCAATGTCGATGGCAAAGTGCGCTTCGTCTTTTGCTTCGGCAACGGTACGAATGATGTAGCCGCCATGATGCTCAGGCGGCAAGATAGCTTGGAGTTTGGCGCGCAAGGCATCGCGCTGCTCGGTGCCTTCGATGCGTTGCGATACGCCGATGCGCATTTCCTGTGGCAGGAATACCAGTAGTCTGCCTGCGAAGCTCAGTTGCGTGGTAAGCCTCGCCCCCTTGCTGCCGATTGGCTCCTTGATGACTTGCACCAGCAGGTTTTGCCCTTCAAATAGTATTTTCTCGATGGGCTTGGCCTCCAGTCCGCTGTTGCTGTTTTCCCAGATGTCGGCAACATGCAAGAAGGCTGAGCGTTCAAGACCGATGTCGATAAAAGCGGATTGCATGCCGGGCAACACCCGCTTGATGCGGCCAAGATAGACATTGCCGGCAATTCCCCGATTACTGCTTCGTTCTATGTGCAGTTCCTGTACGACGCCAAGTTGCATGACGGCGACGCGCGTTTCCTGCGGGGTGACGTTAATCAGTATTTCTTCACTCATGGGTTGTGGTTAAGCTGAATAAGTTGGTGTACTCAGAGTACAGGAAAATTGAAGTGTTGCAGTAACTGGACTGTTTCAAACAGTGGCAATCCCATTACGCCGGAATAACTGCCGCTCAAGTGTTCGATAAAAGCGGCAGCCTGGCCTTGAATCGCGTAGCCACCCGCCTTGTCGGCATATTCATGCGATTGTAAATAGCGAATGATGTGTGCTTCGCTGAGCGGTGCAAAGCGCACAATTGACGTGGAAAGTCGTACTTCTATCTGCTCATCCTGCGCCATTGCCACCGCAGTCAACACCTGATGTTCTCGTCCGGATAGCTCGCGCAACATGACGGCTGCCTGTTCAGCATTATCCGGCTTGCCCAATATTTTTCCGTTCAGCGTTACGGTCGTGTCGGCAGCCAAAACAGGGTTTTGCGGTAAGTTGCGATATTTCAGGGCATTGAAGCCCGCACAGGCCTTTTCACGGCTTAAACGCTGCACATAACTATCCGGCGCTTCGTTGAGGTACGGTGTTTCATCGACATCAACCTGACGGCGAGGATCTGAACGCAGCAGCAGCAGGTCAAAATGAACGCCAATCTGGTTAAGCAGTTCGCGACGGCGCGGACTCTGTGAAGCAAGATAAATGCGAGGCTGGCTGTTGCTCATTGTTGAACCTTTGACGAAAAGGGTAAAAGGGGGAGCGGGAAGAGGATAGCCACCATTTGTATTCCTTGAGCAGCAAAGCTGCGCTCACTTCCCTCTTCTCAGTTATTCACGATGATAAGGATGATTGTGCATCAGGCTATAGGCACGATACAACTGCTCGGCGAGCAGGACACGCACAAATGCGTGCGGCAGGGTAAATGCAGACAAAGCCATCAACTGCCCTGCGGCCAGCTTCACTGAATCATGCAAGCCATCTGCACCGCCGACAATAAATGCCACATCTTGTCCTTCACCCATCCAGTCCTTCAGCTGGGCAGCGAGTTGTTTTGTCGAAGGCATCGCACCGTGTTCATCCAGTGCGATCCTGCGGCAAGAGTGTGGCAGTGCATGCAGTATGCGCGCAGCTTCTGCTTCCATGATTTGTGCCGTGGTTTTGCCCGTCGTGCGAGGTTCAGGCTTGATTTCCAGAAGCTCTATTTTGGCCTCGCGCGGCATGCGCTTGGTGTATTCGTTGAAACCTGTCGTGATCCAGTCGGGCATTTTGTGTCCGACGGTGACGATCAGCAGCTTCATGTCAACCCCCTTTTTTTATCCACTAAACACACGAACAAATTAGAATGCATAACCTGTTAATTAACATGATCAAATATATGGACACCATATGTTGAAAAGCGACATATTTGTTTAGTGACTTTGTGAGCATCTGTTTCACAGATTACCTGCATAAAGCTTTTTGTGAAATGGAATTTTTCGTGTCATGCCTATTCAGATTCGGGTGGCTGTGCCAGTTTGGGGCGTGCGGCTTGCGCTTTGCTCCACAATTCTTCGAGATTGTAATAGGCGCGGGTGGCAGGTTGCATGATATGAACCAGCACTTCGCCCAGATCCACCAGTACCCATTCGCCGCTCTCTTCTCCTTCACGGCCAAGCACTTCTTCACCCATGGCTTTGAGTTTGACGACAACGTTGTCTGCCAGCGCCTTGGCCTGACGATTGGAGGTGGCGGAAGCGATGATCATGCGATCAAACAGGGAGCTGAGTTTGCTGGTGTCGATGACCGTGATGTCGGTTGCCTTGATGTCTTCAAGGGCTGAGACGACTGCCTGGGTTTTTTCTTCTGAAGTTAGCATGATATGTATAAATGATGTTGATAAATGTAGTTGGCTACCGTTGCCGGCAGTAAATAGCGTATGGTGCGATTATCGCTTACGCGTGCGCGTATTAGCGTAGCAGATATTTCCAGTTTCGGTATCGCTAATTCGGCAATCCCGCCAAAAGCGTGCTGCGATAAGTAATCTACCCCGCACAAGCGGTTTTGATACTGTAGCCGTAATGCTTCAGTCGCGCTGTGTATGCGCTTCTCCAGCGTAAAACCCGGGCGAAAACCTACTACCACGTGAGCCAGATCAAGTATTTGCTTCCACTCGTGCCAGGTATCCAGTTGCAGGAAGGCATCCCCCCCCATCAGCAGGCAAATCGGTTGCGCATCCCCTAACTCCGTTCGTAACTCGCGCAACGTATCCACGGTATAGGATTTTGTTGTCCGCCTGACTTCGCGTTCATCCAACACGAAGGCGGGTTGATCGGCAATCGCTAATTTCACCATGGCGCTTCGATGTGCGGCAGACACTTGCGGCGTGTCGCGGTGCGGCGGATTACCTGTCGGAATGAAGTGGATTTGCTGTAACCCGGCTAATTCCAGCATCTCCTCTGCCAAGCGCAGATGACCGTAATGTATCGGGTCGAAGGTGCCGCCCAGGATGCCGATAGGTTGTGGTTTCAATGTTACAGTGCCAGTCTGCGTATGTCAGTTAGAACCATCGCGAGGAAGCGGGTGAAACGTGCCGCCGCTGCGCCGTCGATCACGCGATGGTCGTAGGAGACCGACAACGGCAGTATCAGGCGCGGTACAAATCCGCCAT
>CAIWRI010000075.1 GCA_903915035.1 uncultured Nitrosomonadales bacterium
GTCAGTAGTAAGTAGTAAGTAGTAAGTAGTAAGTAGTAAGTAGTAAGTAGTAAGTAGTAAGTAGTAAGTAGTAAGTAGTAAGTAGTAAGTAGTAAGTAGTAAGTAGTAAGTAGTAAGTAGTAAGTAGTAAGTAGTAAGTGAACGATCGTATTATAATGCGCGGCTTGCGCGCAGCCAGCTTCGGCTGTTAATTTTGAAAGCTTTATACCATGATTTTAAGCATGACCGGTTATGCCAATACCAGCGCAAACTTTGCGACAGGCTCCCTGACACTGGAATTGCGCTCGGTAAACCATCGCTACCTTGATATTCAATTGCGCATGGCAGATGAATTGCGCAGCTTTGAAGGTGCATTGCGCGAATTAATCAGTGCTCAATTACAGCGCGGCAAGGTCGAATGCAGGATAAACTATGCAGCCCGCGATACCCGCAATGCCACAACCCTCAACCTGGAATTACTGCAGCAACTCTCAACCTGGAACAGGGAAGTTCAAGCGGCCATGCCGGACGCGGCAAGCCTGAGCGTCGCCGATGTGCTACGCTGGAACGGCATGCTTACCACGCCTACTGTTTCTAATGATGAATTGAGCACGACCTTAACCAGCCTGATGCAAAGTGCTTTACAGGAATTTAAGTCTTCACGCGCCCGTGAAGGCGAAAAGCTCAAGGATTTTTTATCTGTGCGTCTGGAAAAAATTGAAAACCTGCGCCTAGAGGTGATGCCGCATGTCCCTGAAGCGATTGCCGCTTACGAAGCGCGACTGATCAACCGACTAAGGGATGCATTGCAAACGTCGGAAGACGAGCGCATTCGTCAGGAGATCACGCTGTTTGCCAGCAAGATAGACGTGGATGAAGAACTCTCACGACTGGGCAGCCATTTATCAGAAATGCGTCGCATTCTCAAACTGGGCGGCGCTGTGGGCAAAAGGCTGGACTTTTTGATGCAGGAACTTAATCGCGAAGCCAATACACTGGGTTCAAAGTCAGTGGATGCCGAAGTATCCCGTAGCGCTATGGAAATGAAAATCCTCATAGAACAAATGCGCGAGCAAATACAGAACCTGGAGTGAAGTTTTAGACCATCTCACCACAACGCACAAACCCACCTAAAGCCGCTATCCATGCGGCTTTGTTGTTTCTTGCTATTGCATAGCGTCTCATAAAAGCGCACTATTCCCGCGTACCAGGGCGTGTACCCAAGACAATTACGGGATCAGTTTACGCGTACTCACACAGGAAGCTCCCGCAGGAAAACGATCTGCTATTCAAATTTTCAATTGGGTAAAGGCTTTGATATATGGTCGAGGGTGAAGGCCGCAGCTTGCCTTCAAAAATGAATTTCCATATTCGCATTTCCGGTAAGTGCATCGCTGGAAGACTAAGTGTAATATACACCGGCGGCCATAACCGGTGATATTTTCTGTTGTTCAAAACCTCAATTCAATTCCAGCAACGCGGTTAATAAACTGGCTAAATAGATTATAAAATTCTGATTTAAAAGAATAATTTTCTAAAACGGGCAGTGATCCGTATTATCCTCATTACCCGCACTTTCGACACTATTACGATTGCGGTGTAACATGACAGCCTGTAAAATGTCTCTCAATACTACAAATTGATAGTTATCACATTTTTTACGGGATGCGCTCCATGATTAAATTATGTATTGTTTGCTTTGTTGTGTGTGTTTGCTTCGTGAACTCTTCCGCTCAGGCCAGAGTGAGATTTAACGATAGTCAATGGACCATGATGGATAGATATGACAAAATACAGGAAGGACCTAATACGGCCATCATTTGCGACGACGCGAATAACACAATATTTGCTCCCGGCGAAGAGTTTGCTTGTGGATTGTACAGCAGTAAAGGGTTTGTTGCGGACCTGACCAAAAGAGAAATCTTCCCCATAAAGGAATACTTCGATGAGCACGATTTCGAGTCACGCAGGGAACACCTTGCCAGAAATTTATATTTCAAAGATGGCTATGCACGGTTGGAAATTTTAAGAGCCGCACACGAAAAACTGCGGAATGAAGATCGCATAACATACGACTCCGAGAATTCCCGAAACAAGTATTTGCGTGGAAACCAGGCTAATGAATCAACTGGACTTACCAGAGAATTTGAAACTCGTAACGCGGCCAAAGACCCGGACAGTTTCAACCCGAAAATGGCAATACTCAAATCTCAGCGTGAGCATCCAGAATATAATGACACTCATGCTCAAGCCGATACAGACGACAAACTTGCGAATCTCATTGCAAAATATGAGAATAACGATTCAGACAAGCTCGTATCAAAGTATCAACCACCTTTGCCCCAGATACAAAAACGGGAACAGGTCGAGCGCAATCATCTTGACCGTGACACGATTACAGAACAAAAACGCAAAGAGCTAAATAGCATCGCTTCCAGAATTATTTTGTGCAATCGCCAAACCGTAAGCGCATATCAAGCAATCGATAGAGAGCGAGAAATAACGCAGGTTTCCGGATACGAAAATAAATTGTTTATGCGACAAGCAGAAGAAATAATCGCCAACTGCCAAAATTCGATAAAACGTGATTTTGATGATTACCGCAGGAAAGGCGGATCGAGAAGTCTTGCCAATTTGAAATAATTAAATGCAACAGTAATGTCAATACGACCCGACTGTACGTCGGGTTTTCTTTTATTAAACGGGATGTTCAGTAACAGACAGGCGGAAAAAGCAATCGCGCTTGCCCGGGCTTCAGGCTAAAAGTGACTTTATCAATTGCCACGGTTGTGAAAACCCCTCTTTTCAAGGGGGGATGAAACGGCAAGTTTCTGAATGCCCTCGATGGGCATGAAGAAACGGGGTTGCTGTGTGGAAGCCCCTTCCTTTCCGCGTAGCGGCAGTGGTTCATAGCTGAGGTGGAGGACACGAATCTTCACGCTGGAGGCAGGCTAACTGCCGGATTTAGGTTTATTCGCACTTGAGATAACTTTGTGCACCTTCTTTCTCAGATTAATCTTCCATATATTTCAAATAGAAATTAATCTGGAATCGATTCAAGATTACATCTGACTGAAGCTGACGCAAAAAATGCCGACAGGGCTATCGAGACCCGATCGCCATTTTTAATTTATAGCTCACTCAAATACTGTCTTGTTCAAAACTATTTTGATCATTCCCACTATTCAAGAATGTTCTGTTCAAGACAGTCACGAAACAACATAATTACCAGCCAGACTCACGTTCAGGACTCGCACTGATCTTATGTATACTCAAATCAGCGCCAATAAATTCATCTTCCGGATCAAGACGGATGCCGACAAGTTTCTTGATCATGCCGTAAACCAGAAAACCACCAGAAAAAGCAATTCCAACCCCCAGCAACGTACCTAGCAACTGTGACATAAAACTTACCCCACCCACGCCACCCCAAGCCTTCAAACCAAATATCCCGGCAGCAATCCCACCCCAGGCACCGCATAAACCGTGTAACGGCCACACACCCAGCACATCATCAATTTTCCAGCGATTCTGCGTCAGAGTAAACATCATCACAAACAAACCACCCGCAACACCACCAACCACCAATGCACCAATCGGGTGCATCAAATCCGAACCTGCACAGACAGCAACCAATCCTGCCAGAGGACCGTTATAAACGAAGCCTGGATCGTTCTTGCCCACCCACAAGGCGACCAACGTACCTCCAACCATAGCCATCAGCGAATTTACAGCAACCAGGCCGCTGATATTACTGATAGTTTGGGCGGACATTACGTTAAAACCAAACCAGCCTACCGTCAAAATCCATGAACCCAAGGCAAGAAAAGGAATACTGGATGGAGGGTGAGATGCAATACGTCCTTCCTTACTATAACGTCCGCGTCGCGCACCCAGCAAAAGCACTGCAGCCAGCCCGATCCAGCCACCGACAGCATGAACCACCACTGAGCCGGCAAAATCATGAAACTCGGCACCAAACACAGCATGCAGCCAGTTCTGAACACCAAAACGATGATTCCAGGCAATACCTTCGAAGAAGGGATAAACAAATCCGACCAGCATAAATGTCGCGGCCAGTTGCGGATTAAACTTCGCACGTTCAGCGATACCGCCTGAGACAATCGCCGGAATCGCCGCAGCAAAAGTCAATAAAAAGAAGAATTTAACCAGTTCATAGCCACTTTTTTGCGCAAGCTCCCCTGCCCCGCTGAAAAAACTCACGCCATAGGCAATCAGATAACCAATAAAAAAATACGCCAGCGTCGATATTGCAAAGTCTGTCAAAATTTTAACCAGCGCATTCACCTGATTTTTCTTACGTACCGTACCCAACTCAAGAAAGGCAAAACCCGCATGCATTGCCAGCACCATAATTGCACCCAACAATATAAATAAAGCATCACTACCTGTTTGCAAATTCCCCATACCCGCTTCTCCTGCTTTATATAATTATTTAAAATAACCCGTATAACAAGCAAAAATCATGCTAAAAATACAACACAATGATTTAAAAGAATAAAAAAATATTTTTTCCAGTAAAATCAGATCATTATGCACCATAATAGAGCGTAATTATAGAATTATCGACTAGTGCGCATCTAATCGGTGCATAAAATCAAACCTTCCAGTCCCTAAGATATTTCTCCAGCCAAAATAGCCCCACAATGGACTTACTGTCATTGATTTTCCCCCGATGTATCATTTCAATTGCTTCAGCTAACGGCAATTCGAACACTTCCAGAAACTCGCCGTTATCCAGCGCCTGCTTCTGCAGAGTCAATCCACGTGCCAGAAAATAGTAAATACGCTCATCACTATAGCCTATGCACGCCCAACTGGTGGTCAAGTAAATCCATTCGCTTGCAACATACCCCGTCTCTTCGAGCAATTCACGCTGACCCGTTGCAAGAACTTCTTCATTAAGATCAATTTTGCCGGCAGGAATCTCAATAAATTCGCACTGCGGAGGATAGCGAAACTGACGTTCCATGATCAGATTGCCATTATCCAATAAGGCAAGCACAGCAACGGCACCGGGATGGGTGATGTATTCACGCACTGCAGATTGACCATCAGGCAGCAGAACGCTATCGCAATGCACATGCAAAAACCCACCTTGATACACACTCTTTGATTCTATGCAGGTTTCCTCTAAATCCATTTCAATCTCCGAAAAAAAACTCCCGCACCAGGCGGGAGTTATCATTTATAAACCTTAATCCGTGATTAGTGCAGCAGTAAGGATTGTTGAACCGATACAGCACAAATTGACATCAGTGTGCTGGGTGCCAAGCCCAGGAACAACACACCCAATCCGTTGATACTGATCAACAAACCGGTATCAGAACCCATACTGATCGGCGCATGACTTTCAGGCGCATCAAAATACATCAGTTTAATCACACGTAAGTAATAAAATGCACCGATCAAAGAGAACAACACAGCAATAATCGCAAGCGGAGTATGGCCGGTCTGTATGATTGCATTGAGCACCGAAAACTTGGCGTAAAAACCGACAGTTGGCGGAATTCCTGCCATAGACAGCATCAGCAGCATCATCATGAAGGCAAGCCATGGACTACGCTGATTCAGCCCCTTGAAATCATTCAGCGTATCCGCTTCAAAGCCGGCACGTGACAACAACATGATCATACCAAAGGCCCCCAGCGACATCATCATGTAGACCACGGTATAGAACATCGCTGAACCATAACCTTCAATTCCTCCGCTAATCAAACCCAGCAGCATAAACCCCATATGAGTTATGGTCGAATAGGCGAACATGCGCTTGATATTGGTTTGCGCAATCGCAGACAAATTACCCAGCGCCATGGAAGCAACTGCGAGAATGATCAGCATACCGGACCAGTCATGCACCAGTGACTGCATTCCTTCAACAAGAATTCGCACGGTGAAGGCGAAGGCGGCAAGTTTAGGCACAGAACCGATCAGCATGGTCACAGCGGTGGGTGAACCGTGATAAACGTCCGGCACCCACATATGAAAAGGCACTACACCCAGTTTGAAGGCAAGGCCGGAGAGGATAAACACCAGACCGAAGGTCAACAGCAATTTATTATGCACACCCGCTGCAATAGCGTTTGAAATTACACCCAATTCAAGCGAACCGGTTGCACCGTACAGCATGGACATACCGTATAACAGCAAACCGGATGCAAGCGCGCCAAGCACAAAGTATTTCATCGCAGCTTCAGTTGCAACGGCAGAGTCGCGTTGCAACGCAACCATGGCATAAAGACTTAAAGAGAGCAGTTCCAACCCAAGATACAGCGTCAGGAAGTGATTTGCAGATATCATCACATTCATGCCGAGCAGGGAGAACAGTGCCAGAACCATGAATTCACCAGTAAACAAGCCGCGTAACATCAGATATTGACGGGAATAGACCAGCACCATAGACATACCCAGATAACTGATCATTTTCAACACATCCGACATCAGATCATCTACATACATTCCGTTGAAAGCATGAACAACCTGACTCGTGTGCGTACCCACAGTAATCAAGGAACATCCCAGCAAGGTGAATTGAACCAGCATATAGGTGAATATTTTGCTGCGACTCGTCACCATCAAATCAACGATCAAAATGGCACAGACCATTACCAGCAAAAATACTTCAGCAGCCGCGGGGAGCAGATTAGCCAACAAATTCATATAAACCTCAAAGTTAAGTCATTAGTTACTAGTCGTTAGAAGTTAGTTAACCGTGCGAAGCTGAATTCACTAGCGACTGGCAACTAACGTTCTACATCTACTGTTTATATCGGCAACTTGGAATGAGCAACATGCAACAATAAATCATTCACAGATACATGCAGTATTTCTGCAAATGGTAACGGGTAAATACCCATGCCCAGCACAAAAACAGCCAGCATAGCCATAATCAGTATTTCGCGTGCATTGATATCAGTCAATTCTTCCACATGATGATTGGCGACAGCACCGAAGATCACACGTTTATACATCCACAAGGTATATGCGGCACCGAAGATCAGGGTTGTTGCAGCCGCAAAAGCAAACCAGAAGTTAATCTTTATCGTGCCCATCAGTACCATGAATTCACCGACGAAGGCACTGGTTCCCGGCAAGCCGCTGTTAGCCATCGCGAACAACATGAAAAAGGCAGCAAACACAGGCATTTTGTTAGCCACACCGCCGTAATCCGCAATTTTTCTGGAATGTACCCGGTCATACAGCACGCCGATACACAAAAACAAAGCACCTGCGACAAAAGCGTGCGAGATCATTTGCAATATCGCACCCTCCATACCGTAGGCATTGAAAATAAACAGACCCAGCGTAACAAAACCCATGTGCGATATGGATGAGTAAGCAACCAACTTCTTCATGTCAGCCTGCATCAGCGCTACCAGGCCAATGTAGACGATAGCAATCAGGGATAACGCGATCATCACGCCTGCCAGTTTATGACTCGCATCCGGTGTAATCGGCATCGAGAAGCGCAGGAAACCGTAAGCGCCCACTTTCAGCATGATGGCCGCCAGCACGACAGAACCACCGGTTGGTGCCTCAACGTGTGCATCCGGCAACCAGGTATGTACCGGGAACATCGGCACTTTAACCGCAAAAGCAAAGAAAAAAGCGATGAAAATCAGCAACTGAGCACTCATCGGAATCATCATGTGCTGAAAGTCGATAATTTCAAAACTGCCACCCGATATATTGTACATATAGATCAGTGCAACCAGCATGAGCAACGAACCTAACAAGGTGTACAAAAAGAATTTCATCGTGGCGTAGATGCGGTTAGGGCCGCCCCAGATACCGATAATAATAAACATCGGTATCAGCATTGCCTCCCAGAACACGTAAAACAGGATGGAATCCAACGCTGCAAATACACCATTTACGATGCCTGACATTACCAGAAATGCAGCCATATATTGGGCAACACGTTTCTCAATAACTTTCCAACCCGCAAGCACAACAATAACGGTAAAGAAACTGTTGAGCAGAATGAACAGCATGGAAATGCCATCGACACCGAGATGGTAGTGAATATTAAAACGCGCGATCCAGTCATGCATTTCAACGAACTGCATGTTGCTGGTTGTTTTGTCGAAACCGATGTAAAGCGGAAGCGTAACCAGCAAACCCAGCACACTACCAACTAACGCCAGTATACGAGCCAGCCGCGCATTTTTATCATCGCCGGTTGCAAGCACCAGAATGCCGAAAACAATCGGCAACCAGATGGTCACGCTAATAACAGGTAATCCAAAAATCATGCTGTATTTCCTTTAATCCTGAAGCAGAAAGTTAAAAGCAGGCTGTAGAAAAGTGTAAATCACTGACCACTTGCTACAATTAAAACCAGTTGCGTATCGTCAACAAAATAAACACGCCGACAATCATGGTAAACGCATAATGATAAATATAACCGGTTTGTAAACGTCTGACCACACCGGAAATACGACCTACCAGACCTGCCGTACCATTCACCATTAATCCATCTATCAGCAGCGTATCACCGAACTTGCCCAGCAGCAGACTCAAACCACGTGCACCGCCTGCATAAAACCAGTCATTAAAACGATCAAAATAGTATTTATTCTCAAGCAGGGTGTATACCCACTGAAAACGCTGCTGTATCGCCGCCGGAATATCCGGACGCTTGAGATAGAAGAAGGCAGAACTCGCCACACCCGCGATCGCCAGCCACAAAGGCAGACTGGTCAGGGAATGCAGTGCCATGGCAAACGCACCGTGGAACTCTTCATGCAACTCTTTCATCACTTCATGATTGGCACCAATATGAATTGCATCCTTGAAATAGTCACCGAACAACATAGGCTCAATTGCAATGTAGCCGATAACCACTGACGGAATAGCCAGCAAGACTAAAGGCAGCCACACCACCCAGGGCGTTTCATGAGGTTTCTGACCGACAGCCAGACCGTGATGATGATCCGCAGACACTTCTTCATCGTCGTGATCACCAACATGCTCATCGTGAGCCGCGTCAGCATGGACGGCAGCAACATGATGAACGGCCTTACCGAAGCGTTCCTTTCCGTGAAACACCAGAAAATACATACGGAAGCTATAGAAGGCCGTGATAAATACGCCCGCGACAACGGCGAAATAAGCAAAACCGGAACCTGCCAGATGCGACATTCCAACCGCCTCGATAATGCTGTCCTTGGAATAAAAACCTGAAAAGAATGGTGTTCCTATCAGTGCCAGAGAACCGATTAAAGAGGTAATCCAGGTAATCGGCATATATTTGCGTAAGCCACCCATATTGCGGATGTCCTGATCATGATGCATACCGATAATCACACTACCTGCAGCAAGGAACAGCAAGGCCTTGAAAAATGCATGCGTCATCAGATGGAAAATCGCAACCGGATACGCTGAAGCGCCCAAGGCAACGGTCATGTAGCCCAATTGTGAAAGGGTCGAATAGGCAATGACCCGCTTGATGTCGTTCTGAATGATGCCTAGCAAGCCCATGAACAGCGCAGTAATCGAACCGATGATCATCACAAAGGATAACGCTGTATCGGACAATTCAAACATCGGTGACATGCGCGCTACCATGAAGATACCGGCAGTAACCATGGTCGCCGCGTGAATCAGCGCGGAAATCGGTGTCGGACCTTCCATCGAGTCGGGTAGCCAGACATGCAACGGAAATTGTGCAGATTTACCCATCGCACCGATAAACAACAGGATACAAATGGCAGTGAGCAAGTTAACCGACATTCCGGCTATCGGCGCCATATCATTTGCATGACTGGCGACAGTGGCAAATACCGTGGCGTAATCGAGCGTACCGAAAACCATTAACACCAACCCTATCCCTAACAGGAAGCCGAAGTCACCAACACGATTGACTAAAAATGCTTTCAGGTTGGCATAAATCGCCGTTGGTCTCGTATACCAGAATCCAATTAGCAGATATGACACCAGACCCACAGCTTCCCAACCGAAAAACAGTTGCATAAAATTGTTGGCCATTACCAGCATCAGCATGGAGAAAGTAAACAGCGAAATATAGCTGAAGAAACGCTGATATCCGGCGTCTTCTGACATGTAGCCTATCGTGTAGATATGCACCATCAGCGAGACAAAGGTAACAACCAGCATCATCGTCACGGTAAGCCGGTCAATCAGGAAACCAATATGAAAGCTGGTGTCTCCCGAAGTCAGCCAGGTGTAAACCGCACCATTAAAGGTGTGGCCTGCCATGACATCCTGAAAAATGTGCATAGAAGCGAACAGCGAAACACCCACCATCGCGATGGTGATACGGTGCGTCAGGGTACGGCCCAGCAATTTACCAAACAATCCAGCCGCAAGTGCGCCGAACAAAGGTGCCAGCGGCACTAACAGATAATAAGTTTGAATATCCATACCATCAGCCTTTCAAACTACCTAAATCATCAACGTTAATGGTGTTCAAATTGCGGAACAACACCACCAGAATAGCCAAGCCGATTGCCGCTTCAGCAGCAGCGACAGTCAGAATGAAGAATACGAACACCTGACCTGCAGTGTCGTTGAGGTAATGCGAGAACGCAACAAAGTTTGTATTCACCGCCAGCAGCATCAACTCAATGCACATCAACAATACGATGACATTTTTTCGGTTTAGAAAAATTCCAACGATGCTGATGGCAAATAACACCGCGCTGAACACCAGATAATGTGAGAGGGTTACCATGTTTTAATTCTCGCTCCCTTGATTTAATTGGTGAGTAGTGAGTGGCGAGTGACAAGTGGGACTATCCACTCTGCGCTCCACACTCCCTGACTCACTCCTATACACTGACTAATTACTACTTACTGATTTTTTGGTTCAGATTTCATGCTGACGATACGCAATCTATCCGCTTTTTTAACTTTAACCTGCTTGGAAATATTTTGTGACTTGACGCCTGCACGTCGACGTAACGTAAGTGCTATGGCTGCCACCATCGCGACCAGCAAAATCACCGCAGCGAGCTCAAACGGATATACATAATGCGTGTACAGCAGTCGACCCAGTTCTTTCGTATTACTGTAATCAGGTGCATGAGCAACGGCTTTGGACAGTTCTGAAGTTTGCGATGAACCCAATACCCAGATCATTTCAAACACCATCAATCCTGCCAGCAGGGCACCGAAGGGAAACCAGCGCCAGAAACCTTCACGCAACTGAACCAGATTAACATCCAGCATCATCACCACGAACAGGAACAACACCATTACAGCGCCGACATAGACGAGTATCAGTGCAATCGCCAGAAACTCCGCCTCAAGCAACATCCAGATACCGGCTCCGCTGCAGAATGCCAGCACCAGAAATAACGCCGCATGCACCGGATTGCGTGCAACCACCACGCCAACTCCTGCCAGGAGGGTAATCGTAGCAAAAAGATAAAACACCACATCAACAAAATTCATGAATTCATCCCTATAAAGCGGTAAGTTGTAAGTAGTCAGCAGTAAGTAAACGCCTAACTCACTACTCCCGACTATCTATATTTACTGTCTGCTAAACGATCTTTTGAAATCTGAGCTTCGTACTTATCACCTACCGCAAGCAGCATCGGTTTGGTGTAGTACAAATCGCCGCGTTTTTCACCGTGATATTCTAAAATCCGCGTTTCAACGATGGCGTCTACAGGACACGACTCTTCACAAAATCCGCAAAAGATACATTTTGTCAGGTCAATATCATATTGCGTGGTACGTCTCGTGCCATCGGCGCGTTCAGCCACTTCAATTTTGATCGCAAGCGCAGGACAAACCGCTTCACATAATTTACAGCCTATACAACGCTCCTCACCATTTTCATAGCGACGCTGTGCATGCAGACCGCGAAAACGATAACTCTGCGGTGTCTTCTCTTCCGGAAATTGTACGGTAATTTTGCGAGCGAACATGTATCGTCCGGTCAGCGCCATCCCTTTTAGCAATTCAACCAGCAAAAAAGTTTTAAAGAAATCCTTAATTTTTTCCATTTTATTTCCTCGTGCAGGCCTGATTAGCCTACCACAACCAATAGGGAGTTTGCATCCAGGCACCCACCACTACTACCCAGACCAACGTGACCGGAATAAATACTTTCCAGCCCAGGCGCATCAACTGATCGTAGCGATATCGCGGGAAGGTGGCACGAAACCACAGGAACAGGAACAAGACAAAAGCTACTTTGGCTAACATCCATACGATACTGTCCGGTAAAAATGGCACAGGTGATAACCAGCCACCCAGAAACATGATTGAGGTCAAAAATGCAATCAGAATCATATTGGCATATTCACCGAGAAAAAACAGCGCAAATCCCATGCCTGAATATTCTACGTGAAAACCGGCCACAATTTCCGATTCGCCTTCCGCCACGTCAAACGGTGCACGATTGGTTTCTGCCACCCCTGAAATCAAGTAGACAATAAACATCGGAAACAAAGGAATGATGTACCAGTTGAGCATACCATACTGACCATGCTGCCCGCGGACGATATCACCCAGATTAAGACTTTGCGCAGCCATCAACACCGTAACCAGCGCAAAACCCATGGCAATTTCATAGGATACGATTTGCGCTGCAGAGCGTAGACAGCCCAGAAATGCGTATTTTGAGTTCGACGCCCAACCCGCGATGATCACCCCGTAAACGCCCAGTGAAGTCATCGCCAGGATATACAGCAAACCTGCATTGACGTTGGTTAAGACCAGCTCCGCACTAAATGGGATCACCGCCCATGCAGCCAGCGCCGGCATCAAAACCATAATCGGCGCAATCACGAACAGCAATTTATTCGAGCCGCTAGGAATGATAATTTCCTTCATCAGCAGCTTCAGTCCGTCCGCCAGTGGTTGCAGCAAACCGAAATAGCCAACGCGATTAGGGCCAATACGGCTTTGCATCCAGCCGATAACTTTGCGCTCAGCCAATGTCAGATAGGCAACCCCTATCATCAGAGGGCCGACGATCAGCATAATTTTTACAACGGTCCAGATCGGCAACCATGCGGATCCAAGCAGATTTTGTATGGGTAATAACCATTCCATCATGCACGCTCCACAGTGATTGTTCCAAACATCGCACCCAGCAAAGCGGTGGCCGGATGACCTGCAGCGATACGCACCGCACCTGCCGGCACGCCCTCATCGGCCTGCACCGTCAATTGGGCACTTGCATTACCCTGTGTCACTTTGATGGCATCGCCTGCTTGCAATCCCAGTTTTTGCAATTCGCTGTTATTCAATTTTACGCAAGGTACAGCGCTGTCATTGGTCTTTTGCAGGGAATCGGCACGACGAACCAACGCATCAGAGAAGTAAATCGGCACATCAGTCACACGTTGCAGAGCAGCGGGTGAGCTAGTGACAACTTCAAATTTCACACCTGAAGTAAGGTTGCCTAACTTGTCGGAAATGGTGATTCCCTTGAGTGCTTCATCGCGAACCGCTTCACTCGAATCGTAATCAAAGCCCGTCACATTCAACAAATTACCCAATACGCGCAGCACTTTCCAGGCAGGACGCGCCTCAGCCAACGGCTTGACTGCCCCCTTGAAACTTTGTGCTATACCAGCTGTATTGATGAAAGTACCGGATGTTTCAGTGAAAGGCGCAATGGGCAACATCACATCTGCATATTCAAGCCCCTGATGCTTGAAGGCTGACATACATACCACCATATCGGCGTCCTTCATCGCCTTCATCGCCAGTTGCGGGTTGTGCATATCCAATTCCGGCTCAACATTCAGCAATAAGTAAGCTTTGCGAGGATTTTCCAGCACCTCAGCGGCATTCATGCCATGCACTGAACCTGCAAAAGGAACAGCTTCTGCCAAATACCCGCCGACACTGTTTGCCGCTTCGCCGAGAAAACCAAATTTAGCACCACACAGTTGCGCAATTTGCTCGGCAAACGAAGCTATCTGCACCGCCTGAGGATGTTGCTGTGCAAAATTACCCAGCAATACGGCAACTTGTTTACCACCTGCCAGACTTGCTGCAATTTTTGCTGCCGCGTCAGAGACAGTCAACGAAACAAGCAATGCCTGTATTTCGTCTGACAATTTAACCTGCTTTGTACTGGCCAGTGCTTTTAAAACCTGTGCCAGCGTGCTAACGAGCTCGGCAGGCGTTACGATAGCCTGGTTGGCAACCGGCATCAGCAAATCATCAGCGGCTGAATGAACGATACTCACCTGGGCACCGTGTTTCACAGCCTGACGGATACGCTGTGCCAGCAAAGGATGATCCTTGCGCAAAAAACTACCTGCGATAAGAAAACGGTCGCAGCCATTGATTTCGCTAACTGGCATCCCTAACCAGGGCGTACCGCTTTGTTTACCGTCTGCACTGAAATCAGACTGGCGTAAGCGGAAGTCCACATTGCCACTGCCTATGCCGCGCATCAGTTTTTGCAACAGGTACAGCTCTTCAAAAGTAGCGTGCGGCGTAGCCAGCGCGGCGATATTCTCAGCTCCTGCACTCTGGGTGATCTGGCGCAAGCCATTGGCAACATATTCAAGCGCGGCGACCCATTCAACTTCAATCCAATTCCCGCCTTGCTTGATCATCGGACGGGTCAGGCGTTCAGCAGAGTTCAATGCTTCATAACTGAAGCGGTCTTTATCTGAAATCCAGCATTCATTGATCGCGTCATTTTCGACAGGAACCACACGAACGACTTTATTGTCTTTGACATGCACTGCAAGATTCGATCCCAAGCCATCATGCGAACTAACCGATTTGCGACGCGATAATTCCCAGCTGCGAGCTTTGTAACGGAAAGGTTTGCTGGTCAAGGCACCAACCGGGCACAGATCAATCATGTTGCCGGACAATTCGGAATCAACAGAGCTGTTTACAAAGCTCATAATTTCTGCATGTTCGGAACGATTGGCCATACCCAATTCCATGATACCTGCAATTTCCTGGCCGAAACGCACGCAACGGGTGCACTGAATGCAGCGGCTCATTTCATGCGTTGAAATCAATTCACCGATTTCTTTTGGATGTATCACGCGTTTTTCTTCGTTGTAGCGCGATGCGCCGCCACCGTAACCTACTGCAAGATCCTGCAACTGACATTCACCGCCCTGATCGCAAATCGGGCAATCCAACGGATGATTTATCAGCAGAAATTCCATTATGCCCTTCTGGGCTTTGACTGCCATGTCGGAATGGGTGTGCACCTTCATGCCCTCGGCTGCAGGGGTCGCACAGGCAGGTAAGGGTTTGGGCGCTTTTTCCACTTCGACAAGACACATCCGGCAATTAGCCGCGATGGACAATTTCTTGTGGTAACAAAAATGCGGAATATATACGTCGGCTTTATGAGCCGCGTCCATTATTGTTGAACCTTTTGCAGTTTCAACCAATTTACCATCAATTTCAATGTTGATCATTACGCACCTAACCCGTCAGCTAAACCAAGCACCGCTTGTGTTCGATGTGATATTCAAATTCTGCTCTGAAATTCTTGAGCATGCCTTGTACCGGCCAAACAGCAGCTTCGCCCAAGGCGCATATACTACGGCCGGCAATATTTTCACCGACACTAAGCAATAAATCCAGATCCTCAGGCTTACCCAGACCGTGTTCAATCCGATGCACGATACGATACAGCCAGCCGGTACCTTCACGACAGGGAGTACACTGACCGCAAGATTCTTCATGATAGAAGTAGGACAAGCGCTGCAGTGCACGCACCATGCAGACTGTTTCATCCATCACGATGACCGCACCGCTGCCCAGACCCGATCCCGCTTTCAGGATAGAGTCATAGTCCATGGTCAGATCCATCATGATATGCCCGGGCAATACCGGCATGGAAGAGCCGCCGGGGATCACCGCTTTTAACTTATGTCCGTTACGCACCCCGCCTGCCATTTCCAGCAAAGTCGCGAACGGGGTACCCATAGGCACTTCGAAGTTACCCGGATTATTAACATGCCCGGTTACAGAAAACAACTTGGTGCCGCCATTATTTGGCTTACCCAATTCCAGAAATGTCTTGCCACTGTTATTGATGATGTACGGAATGCTGGCAAAAGTTTCAGTGTTATTAATGGTAGTAGGTTTACCATATAATCCAAAACTGGCAGGGAAAGGCGGCTTGAAGCGCGGTTGTCCCTTTTTGCCTTCGATGGATTCGAGCAAAGCTGTTTCTTCACCACAAACGTAAGCACCATAACCCAGATGATTGTGCAGATCGAAACTAAAATCCGAACCTAAAATTTTGTCGCCCAAAAATCCGTTGGCACGTGCAATTTCACACGCTTCCTCCATTCGTTCGTAAGCCTGAAAAATCTCACCGTGTATATAGTTATAACCCGTTTTGACATTCATGGTGTAAGCCGCAATTGCCATGCCTTCGATCAAAAGATGCGGGTTATACAATAAAATATCCCAATCATTGCAAGTGCCTGGCTCACCTTCGTCAGAGTTACAGACGATATATTTATCGCCGTCATAATTACGCGGCATGAAACTCCACTTAAGACCGGTTGGAAAACCAGCGCCGCCACGTCCGCGCAAGCCGGACAACTTGACTTCAGCAATAATTGCATCCGGAGACATTTTTTCGGTAAGCACTTTACGCAATGCCTGATAACCGCCCACTTTGAGATAACTCTCCAGTGTCCACGGCTTATCAAAACCCATGGTGGTTTGAGTGACCGGACCGTTCATGATTTATCCAATTCTGCCAAAATCTGATCAATTTTTTCAGGTGTCAGCTTACCGCAAAGGCGTTTGTTATTAATAGTCATCAGCGGTGCGTCTTTGCAAGCCCCCATACACTCCCCTTCACGCATGCCGTACTTGCCGTCTGCAGTAACCTCACCAAAACCGATACCCAATTTGGCTGTCAGATAAGCGACGGTATCTTCAGCACCGCACAGCGTACAGGACAAATTTGTACAGACGGTCAGCGTTGATTTCCCCATAGGCTTGAGGTTGTACATATGGTAGAAAGTTGCAACTTCGTATACCGCCATTTGCGGCATTCCCAGATAGGAGGCTATTTCGCTCATATCTTCTGTCGAAATCCAGCCCTTTTCATCTTGCACGAACCGCAATGCCGACATTACAGCCGATTGCTTTTGATCAAGCGGATATTTTTTCAATTCCCGGTTGATTTGATCTTGTATATGAGTGGATAACATTATCGGTCTATCTCTCCAAAAACAATGTCCTGCGTACCAATGATGGTCACCACATCGGCGATCATATGACCGCGCACCATTTCATCGAGTGCTGCAAGATGTGGAAAACCCGGTGCGCGTATCTTTAAACGGTAAGGTTTGTTAGCACCATCTGAAACCAGGTAAATACCCAACTCACCCTTGGGATGCTCAACTGCGGCATAGGCTTCGCCTGCAGGCACATGCATACCTTCGGTAAACAATTTAAAGTGATGAATTAATTCTTCCATGTTTTGTTTCATGGACTCGCGAGCAGGCGGTGCAAATTTGTGATTTGTTGTCATCACAGCACCGGGGTTGGCGCGCAACCAGGTGATGCATTGCTTGACGATGCGATTACTTTGGCGCATTTCTTCGACGCGCACCAAATAACGATCATAAGAATCGCCGTTTTTACCTACCGGAATATCGAAGTCCAGTTGATCATAAGCAGCGTAAGGTCGTTTCTTGCGCAAATCCCATTCAACTCCCGAACCACGCAACATCGGACCTGTCATACCCAGCGCAACTGCGCGTTCCGGCGTGACAATACCAATGTCAACTGTACGCTGTTTCCAGATACGGTTGTCGGTCAGCAGCGTTTCATATTCATCGACACAAGTCGGGAAGCGACGCGTAAAATCTTCCAGAAAATCAAGCAGGGAACCCTGACGATTTTCGTTCATCTTTTTCACTGCTGCCGCGTTGTGTATCTTCGATGCCTCATATTGCGGCATGGTATCCGGCATATCTCGGTACACACCACCCGGACGATAATAAGCAGCGTGCATGCGCGCACCGGAGACGGCCTCGTAGGCATCCATCAGGTCTTCGCGTTCGCGGAAACAATACAAAAACACCGTCATTGCACCGATATCCAGACCGTGCGCACCCAACCACATCAGATGATTTAATATCCGGGTAATTTCATCAAACATAACGCGGATATATTGTGCGCGTACCGGCACATCTATTCCGGCCAGCTTCTCAATAGCCTGAACATAAGCGTGTTCATTACACAACATGGAGACATAATCCAGCCTGTCCATATACGGAACAGATTGCAAAAAAGTCTTATGTTCAGCCAGTTTCTCAGTCGCGCGATGCAGCAAACCGATATGCGGATCTGCACGCTGTATCACCTCACCATCGAGCTCCAGCACCAAACGCAACACACCATGTGCCGCCGGATGCTGCGGCCCGAAATTCATCGTGTAATTCTTGATTTCAGGCATGATTACCTCGCACAAGATTAATTTTCGCGCTTGGCAGCTTGGACAAATCAACTACCGCATTGCGGTCACAGCTAAAATTCATCGTGTAATACTTGATTTCAGGCATAAGCATGTCCTTATTTGCTAGCGTAGTTTGCTTCGCGAATGATGCGCGGAGTTACTTCTCTTGGCTCTACCGTAACAGGCTGATAGACCACACGCTGCTGCTCCGGGTCATAACGCATTTCAACATGACCTGATAGCGGGAAGTCTTTTCGGAAGGGATTGCCGACAAAACCATAGTCAGTCAGGATACGGCGCAAATCAGGATGGCCGGTAAAGATAATCCCGTACAAGTCGAAGGCTTCACGTTCGTACCAGTTAGCTGATGGCCATACTGACGCTACGGATACCACAACAGGAAAATCGTCATCTTCTGCAAAGATTCTTACACGCAAGCGCTGGTTATGCACAAGCGACAGCAAATGATAAACCACTGCAAATCGTTTTCCCTGCCACTCACCGTCACCGTATTCTGAATAATCCATGCCGCACAGATCACTCATTTGTGAAAAATTAAGACCATCTGCATCGCGCAGCAAAGTCAGCACAGGAATCATACCTTCAGCCTTGATGACTATGGTTGTTTCACCCAATTCCTGCTTCACAGCCACCAGATGCTCCGGTAATTGATTTCTCAGTTCCTCAAGCAGGGTTTTTTTAGCTATCGTCATAAACTTAGTCCTGGCGTGCAATCGTATTAGTACGCTTGATCTTATTCTGCAATTGAATCAGACCGAACAACAAGGCCTCGGCAGTAGGAGGGCAACCCGGAACGTAAATATCAACAGGAACGATACGATCGCAACCTCGCACTACCGAATACGAGTAGTGATAATAGCCACCGCCGTTTGCACAGGAGCCCATGGAAATGACCCATCGCGGTTCTGACATCTGGTCATACACTTTACGCAAGGCCGGTGCCATTTTATTACATAGCGTACCCGCTACAATCATCACATCGGACTGACGCGGACTTGGCCGGAACACGATACCAAAACGATCCAGATCGTAACGTGAGGCGCCCGCCTGCATCATTTCAACCGCACAACACGCCAGGCCAAAAGTCATCGGCCAGAGCGAACCCGTACGCGTGTAATTGATAATGGTATCGAGCGTCGTGGTAACAACACCCTTCTCCAGCAAACCTTCTATTCCCATTCCAAGGCTCCTTTCATCCACTCATAGATAAAGCCGACTACCAGTATAGCCAGGAAGATCATCATGGAAACATAGCCGAACATGCCAATTTCCTTAAGCACAATTGCCCAGGGAAAAAGAAAAGCAATTTCGAGATCAAACAGAATAAACAAAATCGCAACAAGGTAATAACGCACGTCAAACTTCATGCGCGCATCTTCAAATGCCTCAAAGCCACATTCATAAGGAGAAAGTTTCTTGTCATTAGGACGATGCGGAGCGGCTAACCTGCCCAGCAGCATTGGAACAACGCCAATCGCTAACCCGATACAGATAAACAGCAGCACCGGAAAATAGTTTTCCAACATTGGGAGCCCCCTTTAAAACAATATTTATTACTAACACGTAAAACTCAATCAACAGCGAATCGTAATCGAATTCACATTACAAAGAAAACAGGCATTAAATTCACTTTACCGCTTATTACTTTTAAAACTGGCGCACGAGGAAGTACTGAATATTTTCTCAGTCGATTGCTTTATTTAATATTTTCACATCAGAATCAATTTATGAGGAAAATCACAGCCACAACTCAGCAGCAAGTCAGCATTGTATAGTAAAAACAGCCCCAGTAAAACGTATTTGCAACATAAAATACCTGAGAAAAACGCTCTACATTGACAATCGCTATCTTAGCAGCAGAAAAACTTCCACAGACTAATTCCCGCCTCTTTAAATGCAACTAGTGCAATTATTCGCTCTGTTTAATTCCGCCTTACTCACGAAATACCGCCTTCACTTTCTCAACGAATGCCCGCTTTTACCATCAGACGTAACGGGCAGCATGGCCGGATATCATAGCAGATTAGCCGGACACGCCCGAGTATTCATCAGGTAGCGCCTGACGTGCGAGACACCCATACAGGCGTAAAAAAGCCATCGTTTAAGATGGCTGATTTACTTTACTGGTGCGGATGGGGAGACTCGAACTCCCACGCCCTTACGGGCACAAGCACCTCAAGCTTGCGTGTCTACCAATTCCACCACAACCGCATGTATTACTTAGGTATTTCCTTGGATTTAGAGTTATCTACAGAAGTCGGGGCAACAACTTTTACTGCACTTACTTTATCCATAACACCCTGCTGTTCAACCGGGTGAGAATACAGATAAGTTAAAGTTAGACTGGTTGTAAAAAACACAGCTGCTGCCACAGCAGTACTGCGACTCAGAAAATTTGCAGAGCCGCCTGAACCGAACAGACTTCCTGCAGAGCCTGTGCCAAATGCAGCGCCCATATCAGCGCCTTTACCATGCTGCACCAACACCAGACCGCACAACACGACCGCTGTCACCAAATGAAATGCCCAAACTATTGTTTCCACACCGGACTCCAGAATTTTATTTATTATTGTGCTGCTTTACAAATTGCCACAAAATCATTCGCCACCAATGACGCACCACCAATCAGCCCGCCATCAATATCCGGCATACTGAACAATTCAACCGCATTACCCGGCTTCACGCTACCTCCGTACAAAATACATAAATTTTGTGCTACACCCGCATCATAGCCCGCTACACGCTGACGAATAAAAGCATGCACAGCTTGCGCCTGATCCGCGCTTGCGGTCTTACCTGTGCCAATTGCCCAAACCGGCTCATAGGCAACCACGGCATTTTTGAGCACCGTTGCGCCAAAGCGTACCAGCACTGCATCAAGCTGACCGGCAACAACCTGTTCAGTAACGCCGGACTCGCGTTCAGCCAGTGTTTCACCGACACAAAAAATCGGTTTCAAACCGGCTTTTTGTGCGGCTTCAAATTTTTCAGCCGTGATTTCATTACTTTCATGAAACAGCCCGCGACGCTCCGAGTGACCGATAATAACAACAGTGCAACCAAAATCGGTCAACATACCAGCAGCAACCTCACCGGTATAGGCGCCTTCCTGTTGAGTACTCAGATTCTGAGCACCCCATGCAAGATTGCTACCTGCCAGCAAAGTTTGCGCTTGAGACAAATAAGGGAATGGAACACAAACAGCATAATCAGCCTTGACCAATTCACTGACACCATTCAATACATCCTGCAATAGCGCCTGATTAGCAACCAGACCACCATACATTTTCCAATTCCCAACGACCAGTTTGCGACGCATCGTAATCTATCCAATGAGACATTAAAGAAGAGCAATCGTACCAGCTAATGGCCTTCAGGTCAATGCAACAATATTACCCTGACAGGCAAACCATTGCTTGCCAATTCAATTTACTTACTGAAAAACTTAACAACAGAAAATTAATTCGATACAGCTCAGGTGGTTATCAATTTTTCCGCTGCCAGCGACTGACCATAACGCTTGGCGCCAGCCTTATTGCGATTTCCACAGCGAGCCGCCCGCCCCCTCTGCATGCTGCCGAAAATAGAGCGCAAACAGAATTACCGCCGGACGCGCATTGTTTGAACACCTAGCAAAAGTTTAAGCGCCTTTTATCAACTTTTCAGTGGCCCCGGCAAACTTTACAGAGGGCTCCATATTCCAGCCAGATGGTTTCAAACGCCTTGCCGATGGTTTGAAACGTTAGTCAGACTGCTTGAAACGCTAGTTGCATTCCTGCAAACTCGTCCAAGGGCGTGTCGCTATTTCCCCGCGTGCCCGGCAGAAACCGGCGAGTGCTCCACCGTGTTCGCAACAGATCTGGCTGGACCGACGTCCCCTGCAACTAGCCTGCCAAACGCTCTGCCTAGTCTTTCAATAAATCTGCCTGGCATTTCAACCACTCTGCCTTGAGTTTCAAGGAATCCGGCTTGCGTGGCTATCCCTCAAACTTGCCTGCCCCTCTGAACAAAATTTGCAGTGCGCTGCAAGACTTACAAAACCTTCTGCAAAAAATATCGTGTGCGCCAATTTCTTTGCCGGGCGCTGTCCACTGCCTATTGCGTAAAACGGATTTTTTTAAAACAATCAAGCGGCCAGCTGCACGCATTCTGCGCGTGGTTACGGGCGAAAATAACAGACCAAATGGCTTGGGTTCTGTTGACGTTTTACCAAACGAAGAGGATTGTTGATTTTTAATGGCATGGAGAGAAAAATTTTACGTGAGTAATTGCGGCTGTATATATTGCCCCGGTTTAAGAAATTGCCAGAAATTTATAACGGCCTGCCGTAGGTTAGCCGACGCTTCGTGCGTGTTTTTTACGGATATGATCGTCGGAGGCGAAGTATGGCCACCCGGCATGAAATATCATTCATGACAAGGGGATACTGTGATCGTCTGCAGGTTCTGCAGGATGGCGATGAAACATCCACAGCGATTGCATGACATGCTTGTGTAATGTTGAATAGCGGAATATCGTGGACTAATCATGCTCAGTCTTGCAATGCCCTTCACAGTGCTTGCCGCAGCCACCACACCCCAGCTTGCGTGCAGGGCCGAATTCAGGGTGGCGACGGGCAAAATGCTGCGCCAGTCGTTCAACCGCCAGCCAACCCAGCAGCATAGCCAGCAACAAACTTATCGTAACAAGATAAATCATTCTCCGCCGCCAATGCCGGCGAAGCCCATGAAGGACAGTGAAAGCAGACCACCCAGAATTACGCTGATCGCAGCGCCCTGTACCAGCGTTGGCACATTGGATAACTGCATGCGCTCACGCAAGCCGGCCATCAAAATTAAAGCCAGCGTAAAACCGGCGCCACCGCCAATGCTGTAGGCGAGCGATTGTGCGAAGGAGTAATTTCGCGCCGTTTGAAACAGGGCAACTCCCAGCACCGCACAGTTGGTGGTAATCAGCGGCAGGTAAATACCCAACTGCCGGAACAGCACGGGAAAGGTCTTTTTTACGAACATTTCAACGAGTTGTACAGTGCAAGCGATCACCGTAATAAAGGTAATCACGCTCAAAAATTCCAGATGAAAATGCACCAGCAGCATGTTCAGAAAATACGCCGAAACTGAAGCGACCAGAATCACGAAGGCGGTGGCAATCCCCATAGGGACTGCGGTGCTAAGCTTTTGCGATACACCCAGGAAAGGGCACATGCCCAGAAACATCGCCAGCACAAAATTGCCGGGCAATATCGTGGTCAGCAGAATATTCGCGACAGTGTCGTTATTCATGATGGCACTCCCTGAATGCGTTTGCTTTTATACTGCTCGAAGGCGGCAAAGACGATCAGCCATCCGGCCAGCACGAAAAAACCGCCGGGCGGCAACACCATTACCACCCAGGGCTGGAAGTGTTCTCCGAACAGGGAAATGCCGAACAATTTGCCGGCGCCCAGAATTTCTCGCACGCAACCGATGGCGAATAATCCCAGCGTAAATCCAAAGCCCATGCCGATGGCGTTGAATGTAGCAGGCAAGGGCGGATTTTTGGCAGCATGCGCCTCGGCACGCCCAAGCAAGATGCAATTAGCGACGATCAGTTTGATGTAGGCACCCAGCGCTTCATAAAGGTCAAGACTGATCGCTTGAATCGCATAGTCCACCACCGTGACGAAGGTGGCGATGATAAGGATATAACTGGCGATGCGCACCTGCTTAGGGATGGCATGACGCAGCAGCGATACCAGCAGACAGGAGGCACCCAGCACAAAGGTGGTAGCCAGCCCCATCGAAATGGCGTTGACTGCGGATACCGTTACGGCGAGGGTGGGGCACATGCCCAGCACCATCACGAAGATGGGATTCTGTTTCCAGATACCGTCCAGAAATTCATCAAAATTTGAAGGTACACTCATGATGCTTTCCTCAGTTTATCAAGTTGCGGCAGCAGTCTGGGCAACAGGGCCTGTGCTGACTCATTGATACCCCGTCCGACAGCCTTGGACGTGACGGTCGCGCCTGAAATCGCGTCGATCTGCCAGAGACCCGACCTGGTGCCGTGTTTAACCGTCTTCACCGCGTTGGCAAGACTTTGCAGGTCGGCGGATAAATGCACATCCAGTGCTGCAAAATTTTCCAGGAATGCCTTATCAGTCAGTATTCTGTCACCAATACCCGGTGTTTCGCGCATGGAAATCACACCTATGCCGGTAATGACTTGCTTTTCAGGATCATACGCATACAACACGCGCACCTGATCGGCATATCCGGCGGAAGACGCTTCTGCAGCAATTCCCATCAATTTCTTTGCTGAATCATACACAGCATAAAAAACAACGGCGTCCGAAGGTGGTTTGTCGTGACCTTGGGCTGCGATAATGCCTTTGCCGGTTGCGTAGTAAGTAACTACGTTTTTGGCATCGGGCAGTATCTTGAACACTTGTCGCTCAAGCGCGAGTTTCCGGTTTGCATCTGCTGCCGGCAAGGTGAACTGATAGATGCCAACGATGATAATGCCGCAGATGACCGATACCAGTCCCAGCGCGCGCACCATCTCAAAACTGGAAGTCTGTTTTTCCTTAGTATCGCTCATGACTTACTTCCTTTGGCACCGAGGACGCGGGGCTGGTTGAACTGATCGAGCAATGGCGCCGTCGCGTTGGCTATCAAAATAGCATACATCACACCTTCGGTGAGCCCGCCAAAATAGCGGATCATCACAGTCAGAATACCGATCAGCGCGCCGTACAGCCAGATGCCACGCGGCGTAATCGGCGAACTCGCCATATCGGTTGCCATGAACCACGCGCCCAGCATCAACCCGCCGGACAGCAACATAAAAGAAGGACTGGGATAGCGTGCAGGCTGAGCAAGATGAAAAAGCCATGAAAGCAGCGTCACACTACCCATCACCGCGACGGGAATGCGCCAGTCGAGAAACTTTCTGACTGCCAGATACAGGCCGCATAGCAGAATCAGGATGGCTGATGTCTCCCCCGCACAGGCGGTCACTTGTCCGGTCAGAAATTCCATGGCAGAGGCCGCGACATTTTCGAACTTCCAGCGCGCCAGCGGCGTCGCACCGGTAAAAGCATCCAGGCCCTGCAATTTTATCCAGTGTTTGATGTCAGGCGGCAACATGAACGGTGCGGTCAGCGTTGTCGGGATGAAGCCGGCAAAGCGATTTAGTGAGAAAGCAGGCACCCAGGTGCTGATCGCGGTCGGAAAAGCCGCCTGAACAAAAGCACGCCCGATCAGCGCAGGGTTGAACGGGTTTTGCCCCAAACCACCGAACAGCGACTTGCCCAGCCAGATTGCCGACAAACCGGCCACCGCCCCCATCCATAACGGAAAAGAAGGCGGCAATGTCAGCGCCAGCAGAATGCCTGTGATGACGGCACTCCAGTCAGACAGCGTACTTGCTGTGCCAGACACGAAGTTGTTGATGCGTTCAGCCAGAAGACAGGCCAGCGTGACCACCAGGATCAGGGCGGCGGCTGACAAGCCATATTGCCAGACTGAAAAAACGCAGATTGGCAGCAGGGCATACACCACATTACGCATAATGACGGGCACATCGTTGCCACTGTGCTGGTGGGGAGCTGCACGTAACTCGGTATGGCTCATGCTGCGGTTTTCCTATCTTTAAGAAAAGACTTGGCTACGCGAAATTGTTGCACAAGAGGGATGTGCGAGGGGCACACATAGCTACAGCAACCGCATTCGAAGCATTCAGCAAGGAAAAATTGATCTGCCATCAATTCATACTCGCGCTTGGCAGCCAGCATGCCCATCTGCGTAGGATTAAGCTTTTTAGGGCAAGCCTTGACACACTTACCGCAGTGGATGCAAGGGTAAGTACGTTGCTCAGTGTCATCCTTCTTGCCGAAAGCCAGCACCCCGCATACGCCTTTGGTAACGGGAGTATCCAGTGAAGCTATCGCGATCCCCATCATCGGTCCGCCTAAAATCACTTCTTTGGCACGGCTCTTTGCACCCACAGAGTCAAGCAAAAAGTGCAATGGTGTACCCAGCGGTACGATGTAGTTGCCCGGCCTGTCGACTGCGGGACCTGCGACAGTCACGACGCGCTCGGTCATGCCTTCACCCAGCGGCAGCAGTTTGCCGACATAGGCCATGGTCATCACATTGTTCATCACCACACCGATCGAGGAACTGCGTTTGCCGACGGGCACTTCGCGCCCCAGCAGGGTATACGTCAACGTCTCAGCCGCGCCCTGAGGATATTTTGTTTCCACCACTTTGACCGTGACACTGCCGTCGCCGGGCAATGCGGCGGTCAGTGCGGCAATGGCATCGGGCTTGTTATCTTCCACGCCGATGATGGCGCGCGGCGCACCACACACCCGGCGTGCAAAGTCTATTCCCGTCATGATGTGCTGGGCACGCTCCACCATGATGCGGTGATCACAAGTCAGAAAAGGCTCGCATTCAGAGCCATTCACAATCAGCGTGTCGATCACGCAGCCGTTAGGGGGTATCAGTTTGGCATGGGTCGGAAAGACTGCGCCGCCTTTGCCAGCCACACCGATCTGCTGCATGATCATCGCCAACGCTACGCCCGTCAATCCGTCCAGATTTTGCGGGTTACGCACCCGGATTTCCTGACCGTCCGCTTGATACACGCGAATGATAATCGCCATTTCCATTGCGCCACTGTCGGACGGGACGGGCAAGATAGCTTCGACGATACCCGTTGCAGGCGCATGTATCGGCAGGGAGAACATCCCGTCCGCCTTTGCAATGACCTCGCCGCGCAGTACTTCCTGGCCCACCCGGACGATCGCAATCGCGGGTTTCCCGACATGTTGAGACAAAGGCACGTACAGCTTTGGCGCGAACGGTAATCTTTGAATCGGCAAGCTTCCGGTCTCCTTGTGATAGTCCGGATGGATGCCGTGTTCAAAAGTCGCCACGCGTTTTTTAAAAAAAGAGCTCATATCAATGGAACTTTGCAGCCCGCAGTTCAAGTTTTCCGAGATTGGCCTCATTCATATTCCACGGTGTTCCGGGATGAATGATGCCCGCAGTGCATTTTTCTGCCGCCTTGACGATATCGAGGAAACTGCCCGCCTTTGGATTGATGACGACGGCTTTCTTTGAGGTATCATAAGCAAATATTTTCGGGTTGATATTGATGCATTCGTCGCATGCGGTGCATTCGGGTGTATCGACGTAAGCCTGTTCATAATCTGCTGCGGCAGCCGTTTCGGGTGTTGCCTGGGGCTTTGCAGTCGAAACCGTGCCGGTTATACCTGCCGAGAGCTGCTGTATCAATTCCTGACGTACCCGGTTAGCAATGGCCGTTTCGTCTACTTCAGGACGACCGATACCCGCTATGCCCTTGAGTTGCTGCCAGAAATTTTGGCGTTCCTCGCAGGATAAAACCATTTCAACCGAGACCAGTACGCGTAGCAGGCGGTTCTTCTTGTCCACAGACCAGATGAACGGAAACTTGCCCTCGCGTTCAGCGTCAGAAAGATCGAGGAAATCGCCCAGCAACACCATGTCGCCATTCCAGGTTTCCGGTGGTGCCTTCTTGAATTGTTTAGCAAAACGTCCTTCCGAGAGTGCGAAATCCGCGAAGGTCAGCGGCAGTGTAAATGTCTTCTTATCCCCGGACTCATCAATATAATCCAGATTATAGGTTACCCAGTCAGCTTCAAGTTCAGGATTACCTTCAAGGCTTACGCATTCGGAGAAGGTCACCCCCAGATCCGGGTTGTAGCGGAACAGTGGAAAGGCGCGCGATTCCACCGCGATTTTACTTTGAACGACTGCACTGTTGTCACCTACGCCGTGTTCCGGAGGACAGACCGCATATATGTTAAACATGGCAGGACGACGACTGTTCAGACCATCAATAAAGCTCTCCAGCAGATGTGTGGTGCTGGACAAGGAGCCCTGCATCACATAGGAGGTGCGGTGTGCCATGCCAATCACACTGATTTCCTTGCGATTTTCGGTCTTACCATGCCGACTGGCACCGTAAGGTGACATATCTGCCACCTGCCCGATAAAGCCGGAAGTACAGGCCTGGCCACCGGTGTTGGAATACGCCTGCGTGTCGACGATCAGAATCTTGATCGGTTTGCCTGACATCAGCGCGCGCGACAGATTCTGGAAGCCGATATCAAACATCGCACCGTCGCCGCCGATCGCTACGACCGGTGGACACAGTTGCCATTCTTCGTCGCTTAATTGTTCCCAGTTAAAGTGTGCAAAGTCCGAATCACTTTGTTCAGCATCATAGCCGCCATCCAGTTCCATCTCGACCATGCGCACGGCCTTGAAGCCTTCCGCCATCCTGGCCATATGACCTTCGAACACACCCATCGCCACAGAAGGTGAATCCTGGAACAGATTTGATGTCCACGGAAAAGGATAGGGATTGAACGGGAAGGTGGAAGCCCACACTGATGAGCAACCGGTGGAATTGATGACCCCCATCTCCGCGCGACCGTTTTTGCTCGGCCCTTCCAGGTAACGCCAGCGTAAATCCTTCAATTTTTCAAGCAGTTGTGTAACACGTCGTAACCATTGCGGATCAATGGGTTGACCTGTTTGTGATTGCAACAGACTGGCAGATAGATTCGCCAGCGTCAGATCACGTCCGGCGTGAGCCGCAATCGCCAGCTTTAATCCGTCAATATCGGTCAGATTGACGCTCGCGCTGAGCTTCATTGTTACATGCGTTTCCAGATTCGCGATCAGCGTATCGAGCTTGCCCAGAAACTTTTTCACGCGTGGTTGCATCAGCGCCGTCACTGTGCTGGTGAACAGATGAATAGTCGATTTTTCGCCACAACCCAGACACGCGCCGTCACCACTGACCAGGGAATTGTAGTTTTTCTTGTCAAGCAACAATGTTTCCAGCGCGCCTATTTTTTCGTCCAGATCATCAATGCGACTGTACTGTGGCGGCGTGGTGGGCAAGTTCAACCAGAAATTCCAGTCTGAACGTAACGTTTCAATACTTTCAGGTGTTTGCGTGACCATGGTCAGCGCGTTATCGCTACAAACGTCCACGCAAATTGCACAGCCCTTACAAGTGTAAGGATTAATGGTAATCGAGTACAGTCCGCCGCTGCCTTTTTCCTTCTTTTCCTTTAAATTCCAGTATGGTTTGGTGGTAGCAAACTTAAAACTGCCCAGGCCATCGCGCAATAAGTCTAGTTCTGCCTCAAGACGTGTACGGTCATCACCCTGAACCGGATCTTCAGTAAAGGCTTCAGTGATAGCGTTAGCCAGCAGTGCGCGGGCATCAAGCCCCTCACGATCCAGCGCATTGCGCAATTTTTTCTCAATCACTCGGCTGAACTTGCGCAGAAAACGGGTGGGGCGTCCGCTGGTTTCGATTTTCTGCACGACACTGTTCAGCACATCGGAAACAGTCGATACCAGCCCCGGGATGGCGCTATCAGGACACTGGGTGTAACACTCGCCACAGGCGGTGCATTTCTCGGCAATCCACTGGGGATGCTCGAAGCGAACCCCTGTCATGTCACGGTATACACCCGTGACAGCCGGAATCACCGAAAGCCCCATGAACGGATCGACCAGATTATCCGAGCCTTGTCCTTTCATGTAAAAACTGCCGGTCGCCTCCCAGAAACGGTGGATGTCGGAGATGCCGCCGTCCCCCTCGGGCAAATGCTTCAACATGATAGGCAATGTGGCTGCTGGCTTTGCAGTGACTTTAGCGCGCTGACCGACTTTCATCTGATCCACGGCGATTTCGAAAAGGTCTTCATAGCCGCGACGTACCACGCGCAGATTGTCCGCGACGATGCGCTTGCCCTTATTGCCGAACTTGGCTTCCAACTGGTTTTCGATCGCGGTGAATAACATGTCTTCGCTAAGCCCTGCGCGCTCCTTGACATCTGAAGCCCTGAAAAATGCCCCCTGAAAGGCGTTGCCCTGCATACGCAGTTGCAGTTCGACATTGGAAGATTCTTCGCGCGCGATCTTGAACGCATCAAGGAAGAAGACACGGATCCTGTTATCCGCGATGTATTTCTGGATATACACGGGGAAGGTCTCCCAAAGCGCATCGCAGCTGCCCAGATTGCTCTGAATGATAAATACGCCGCCGCTTTTCAGGCCGTCCAGTGCATTGGTATGCAGGAAAACTTGCGGATCAGGCGATAACACGACATCGACGTGGGTATATTCGCAGTTGATGCGGATGGGTTCGGGTGCGGCTGACAGATAGTAGGTTGTCGGCTGTCCCTTCTTTTCCGAGCCGTATTTAGGATTGGCCTTGATATCCCAGCCCAGCAATTCAAACAGCGTCATCGCCAGATTTTTACCGGTGGTCACCGCCCCCCAGCCGCCGATTGAGTGCATACGCACGGCGATCGCACCCTTGGGCAACAGATTCGGATTTTCTGAGCCGCGCAGCGCCATTGCCTTGATATCAGGGTAACCGGCCTGCAAGGTCTGCTGGCGAATCTCCTGTTTAGGCGTAACGGATTCGTCGCGAACGAAATCGACTGACAGATAATAAAATTTTCGGTGGGCCGCATCAGGCAGCATGTTTTCCACCGCTGCAATCAGGCCTTCCGGTTGCAAGTCGCGTGAACCCAGGCCGTAGCAGCCGGAATACAGGATCGGCATGTCTTTGACGTTGTTGTAAGAAGCATAGCCGGTATAGCAATCTTCACGACCATTTTCCAGACACTTGGATACCGTGGAGCGCACTTCACGCATCAGCGGCAAGTCTTCCGACAAAGGCTGATCGGTACGTTCCAGTACCGCCACGCACTTCTTGCCTTTTAGTACATGCCCCAGCAGATCGCCCGGAAAGGGGCGGAACATGGTCATATTGACCACACCGACTTTAATCTTGCGGTTTTCACGCAGCCAGTCGGCAACCGCTGCAGCCTGTACCGTCATGCTGCCTTGCCCTAAAATCACATAGTCTGCGTCATCGCAGCGGTAAGCATCGATACGATGATAACGGCGTCCTGTAAGGGCATAAAATTCATCCATACAACGGTCGGCAAGTTCCGGAATATGTTCGAAGAAATACGGGCGTTGTGCTGCTACCGCTTGCATGTAGGCATCCTGGTTCGCAACTCCGCCGGTCATCATCGGGTTGTCGACGTCCCAATTCGATGGCACACGGCGTCGTTTGGGGCCGTAGAGCATTTTTTGCGCTGGCGTGGGGGTATCAATGATGTCATCTGCGGCCCCCAGGAACTCAGCAATTAACGCGCGTTCCGGCACTTGCATTGGTTCGATAAGATGCGTAGTCAGAAAACCATCCTGCGCCACCATGGCGGGGGTGAGTGAGAGCTCGGCAGTCTTGCGACCGATCATGTTAAGATCGGCCGCTTCTTGAGCATTTTTTGCCATAATCTGAATGAAGCCCGTGTCGTCGGCACAGTGATAGTCATCGTGCGCGCAATGCACATTCAACGTCACCTTGGTGATGGCGCGACAGCCCAGATTCAGTACATAAGGCAGGCGTTTTCCAACGGCGGCATAGAGCGATTCGTGCATGAAGGCTAAGCCCTGCGACGAAGTGAAGTTGACCGCGCGCAAGCCTGTCATGGCAAGTCCTGCCGTCACCCCGGCGGCGGCATGTTCGGATTCAGGTTCAACAAAAATCAACGGCTTTCCGGCGGCATTCAAATGTCCCCTAGCGACTTCTTCAGCCCAGTATTCACCCATCTGTGTGGAAGGTGTAATCGGGTATGCGCCCGCACCTTGCGAGGCTTCGCGCTCCACCATGATCACGGCGGTATTGCCGTCGATCGCATCACGCGTACCGGGGTACTTGAATTGAATTGCGCCGGCTTCAGAGTCAGCCCTTGCTCCGAAAAGTTTGAATTGTTTAAGTTTGCTAATCATGATTTTTCCTAGACTTCAAGCGGGGCTGGTAATGACTCGATACGGATGATTTTTTTGGCAGATTTACCTTTGAAGGTGAGTCCGCCCTCAAACCAGACGATAGCACCGGTAGGACAGCGCTCAATGGCGACACGATTGTCCAGCGCATTTTTTTCGTAATCAATGACGGCGAGATTCTTTTCCAGACGGATTAGTTCAGGTGTGCCATCGACCACACAGCGACCGCACGCAGTACAGGCGACTTCACAGGCGGCCTCCGCTGCATCAGGTTCATCCTCATTGCGGCATGCTATCCATAGTTTTTTTGTAACACCATGAATAAAAAAAAGATTTTTAGGACAAATGTCGACGCAGTCACCGCAAGCCGTACACTTTGCCAGATCGACGACAGGTAAACCGTGACGGTCAATCACAATCGCGTCAAAATTGCACACATCGGCACAATCGCCCAGCCCCAGACATCCCCAACTGCAATTTTTCCCGCCCCCGCCTGCCACAGACGCGGCACGACAGGAAGTCAATCCCCTGTAACGGGCGCGCATTTTGGCAACGTGATGACCACCTGCGCAAGCCAGACGGGCAACGCGTTTTTCCACATTACCCATTGCAACACCCAGCAGGGCGGCGATGTGTTTATTTTGTTCGGCGGTATTAACGGTGCAAGAAGCGGGTTCGATTTGGCCTGCGACCGTCTGTTCAGCGAAATTACGACATCCTGCGGTGCCGCAAGCCCCGCAATTGGCGTGCGGAAGCAATTCTTCGACCAGATCAATACGGGGATCTTCGTACACATAGAGCCGCTTACTTGCGATAGACAGGAAAAATGCGAGCAATCCCCCGAGACAGGCCATAAACGCTGCCGTGACAAGCATGCTGTAAGCTGTTCCCATAACGCTCTCATTCCTGATAAGACCGTAAAGAGAACTGATGTATTATTCTCATTTGCTGCGATTTTTAATCGCACCACGCACGGCCGGATAAAACCATGAGACTGATAATTGTATTTTCTGCAGAATAAACCAGACTATAATCATTCGGTAAATCAATTATTTCAATTATGATTATTAATATTTCAAATATTAAGTTTTTTGCGGATAGACTGGGATGAATACAGGCAAGCAGAGTTATTACAAGAACAATCGCCTGAAACAAATGCGTGCATTTTGTGAAGTGGTTCGCTCAGGCAGTGTGACATTGGCCGCACAGAAACTTTTTCTGAGTCAACCTTCGGTATCCTTGCAGATACAGGCCATGGAACGTGAACTAGGTGTAAAGGTGTTCGAACGGCGCGGACCGGTTCTCAAACTAACGCCTGACGGCGGCGTGCTATATGCGCTGGCCAAACCGCTGCTGGAAGGTATAGATAGCCTGCAGGAAAACTTCACCGCGCAGCATGGCAAACTGGAGTCTGGCGAACTGAATATCGGTGCGGGTGAATCTACTATTTTGTACATATTGCCGGAAGCTGTGCGCAGGTTTGTCACTGCTCATCCACGAATTCAACTCAAAATCCACAATAAAACAGGGCGCGACGGACTGAAGATGTTGCGTGCCGACGAAATTGATTTTGCTGTTGGCTCGCTACTGGACATTTCCAAGGACATTTTCTACCAGCCTGTAGTGACATTTGATCCTGTGCTAATCACGCCACCGGATCATCCACTGGCAAAATTGAAAAATGTCACGCTTGAAGATATCAGTCATTACGGATTGATTCTGCCGCCGCGTCACCTTTCGACGTGGCTTATGGTCAAGTACGTGTTCCAGCAGCACAACCTGACTGCCACTGTAACGCTGGAAGCAGGCGGTTGGGAGGTGATCAAAAAGTATGTGGAGCTCGGTATGGGCATCTCCATCGTGACCGACATCTGCTTGACCGGAGCCGAGAAGCTGGCGCGCATTCCGCTTAAACAATATTTTCCTCAGCGAGACTACGGTCTGGTCTTGCGCAAAGGTAAATTTCTGTCACCTCAGGCGAGACGGTTTGTCGCGATACTTAAGGAAATTTATGGTATTGAAGATGCCCCAACGGAAATCACTATTTCAAATCAGCACTAAAGGCGGACAACTTTTCTGATTCGGACGCGGGCAATGCCGCACTTGATGAATTCAGTACCACAGCGGTACGTTCCGCTTTTTTGTAAAATTCGACCGCCGTAGCGCGCTCATGCACAATTTAGTGCGGCCACCCCCCGCCAAAGTGGTGCTTTATCTGATTCATCAGTGTCAAGCCGCAGCCTTTGTGCTGATACTTATGTATTACGGACAACTGACGAATTTTTACTAACTGGCCTGCACAGGTATATTATCGCGTTTGTCGATCATTTCATTGCGTTCATTCACATAGATGAGCTGAGGATGAAAGGTTTCCAGTTCAGCCTCATCATACATCGCATAGGTCGCAATAATCAGCAGATCCCCGGGATTCGCCTTGTGCGCTGCGGCTCCGTTTACTGATATGATTCCCGAGCCGCGTTGTGCGCGAATCGCATAAGTTGTAAATCGTTCACCGTTAGTAACATTATAAATATCAATCTGCTGATACTCCTTAATATCGGCAAGTTCCAGCAAATTGTCATCAATCGCGCATGAGCCTTCGTAGTGCAACTCTGAGTGCGTAACGTGCACCCGGTGCAACTTGGCTTTCAGCATAGTTCTCTGCATACATTACCTTTCAAATAAGGATCCGGATTATATATCGTATACCCTGTATATCAAAACCAAAACGATTAAACCTTAAGCGATTTTCTGATTATTGCGATGCTTAACCGCCATCTCCGCCAGCACGCCACCCGAAATTGGCCTCAGCAATACTTTCAACAATCGCCTAGGCAAAAGCAACTGCATCCAATTTAGCGACAAAACCTTCCAATTCCGCCGGCAGCGGTGCACTGATCTGCATAGCTTCACCAGTAAGAGGATGATTGAAGGCAATGCTATGCGCATGCAGAAACATTCTTTTCAAACCGGCTTTCATTAACTCGCGGTTGCGTGCGAAATCGCCGTATTTATCATCACCTGCGATAGGATATCCCAGATGCGACAGATGCACCCGAATCTGATGGGTACGCCCGGTTTTTAACTGTGCTTGCAATAGACTGAAGGCCGGCAGACTGGATGCCGGCCAGTTTTTTTGCAAACTAAAAATCGTATGTGCGGCTTGTCCTCCCTCGCGAACGGTCACACGTTTTTCCCCTTGCGGCGTGTCGAATTTATGCAGCGGTAATTTGACGTGCTGCTTGACATTATTCCATTGCCCCAGCACAAGCGTCAGATAACGCTTGTCGCTATTGCCTTCCCTCATGATTTCATGCATGGCTGTCAACGCCGAACGTTTTTTTGCCAACAGCAATACACCCGAGGTTTCCCTATCCAGCCTGTGCACCAACTCCAGAAACTTTGCTTGAGGACGCGCACGGCGCATTTGTTCTATTACGCCGAAACTCACCCCGCTGCCACCATGTACGGCCAGGCCAGAAGGCTTGTTAATCACCAGCAGCGCATCATCTTCATAGATGATCGGCAACTCCAGTGCAGGAATATAAACTTCAGGCAGTTCCTGCTTTTGCGCAACACGAACCGGTGGAATACGCAGCAGATCACCCAATTTCAGCCGATAAGTTTGATCAACCCGTTTTTTATTTACCCGCACCTCTCCACGTAAAATGCGATAGACGTGGCTTTTCGGCACCCCTTTTAAATGCCGGAACAAGAAATTATCGATGCGCTGCTCTTCTCCGCTCTCATCGATTGTCAGGAATGTTACAGATTCTTTGCTTAAACTATTCATTATGCTTATACTTGACCGTTCGCGCGTTTTGGATCGGGTAAGTTTGGATATATTCCCGCCGATTATGCCTGAAATTTCCTTAAGAAAACTATTCAGCTAGTTGGCAAAGGCGCCTCGCGCCCCCCACCGACCGCAACCCGGTTAATATCACTCACCGGAACCAGCAGTGATAGTAATTGATTTACGCGCTCAAAGCACCTGTGAATTCCGTGACGGGGTAGACGAGTTTGCAATACCCGACCGGTTGAGCCGGACGAAGCAAGTGCCGATTTCGCACTGCATGAGTCCAGGAATTCTCCCTCGGGGCTAGCGACCGATGCCGCATCACCCAAAACTTTTTTGACCAAACTATAAAGAAACGATTTGACAACCCATTAACGTAAGTCTCGCCCGGCATTGCCCCTTGTTGCAGCAGCGGCAGATGGCGGAATTTATCATCAGACAGATATACTGTCGGTTTAATGCGTGCTGTTAGCAGCGCTTCTTGCGCACTTTGCGCATAGTCTGTGTCTTGCCCGTGTTAGAGCGCGGGAGAAAAAAATGAAACGCATGTTATTCAATGCGACACAACCGGAAGAACTCCGTGTCGCCATTGTTGACGGTCAAAAACTAATTGACCTTGACATTGAAATTGCCGGCAAAGAACAACGCAAAAGTAACATTTATCAGGCCGTCATTACCCGTATTGAGCCCAGTTTAGAGGCCTGCTTCGTCGAATATGGCGGTAATCGTCACGGTTTTCTGCCTTTCAAGGAAGTTGCGCCGCAATTTCATCAACCCGGCTGTGGTCCCCGCCCCTCAATCAAGGAAGCCTTGCGTGAAGGTCAGGAATTACTGGTCCAGGTAGAAAAAGACGAGCGCGGCAACAAAGGGGCAGCCCTGACAACGTATATCAGCCTGGCAGGTCGCTACATCGTATTGATGCCGAACAACCCGAATGGTGGTGGTGTTTCACGTCGCATCGAGGGCGATGAGCGTGCGGAATTGCGCGAAGTTCTCTCTAATCTTGACGTACCTGAAGGCATGAGCATCATCGCTCGTACCGCCGGCATCGGACGCAATGAAGAGGAATTGCAATGGGACTTGAACTACCTGAATCAGCTATGGACAGCGATTGCAGATGCTGCCAAGTCAGAAAAAGCACCATCGCTGATCTACCTCGAAAGCAGTCTGGTGGTACGTGCCATCCGTGACTATTTCAATCCTGAAATCGGCGAAATTCTGATCGACACTGACGAAGTCTATCAGCAGGCACATGCCTTCATGAGCACCGTCATGCCGGACAATGTCAACCGTATCAAGCGTTATGTGGATGATGTTCCGTTGTTCTCGCGCTTCCAGATTGAACACCAGATTGAATCTGCGCATTCACGCGAAGTACGTTTACCTTCCGGCGGCGCCATCGTCATCGATCATACCGAAGCGCTAACCGCAATCGACATCAACTCGGCGAGAGCGACCAAGGGTTCGGACATTGAAGCTACTGCCTTCAATACCAACCTGGAAGCGGCTGAAGAAATTGCCCGGCAGATGCGCTTGCGCGATCTGGGTGGACTGATCGTAATCGACTTCATCGACATGGAAAACAGCAAAAACCAGCGCGATGTGGAAAATCGTCTGCGCGATTCGCTGCGTTATGACCGTGCTCGCGTACAGACCGCCAAAATTTCACGCTTCGGCCTGCTGGAACTTTCCCGTCAACGCTTGCAGCCTTCCCTGGGCGAAAGTAACTACATCACCTGTCCACGTTGCAGCGGCATCGGCCATATCCGCGGCACGGAATCTTCAGCCTTGCATATTCTACGCATCATTCAGGAAGAGGCGATGAAAGACAGCAGTGCGGTGATCCATGCACAAGTACCGGTTGATGTTGCCACTTTCCTGCTAAATGAAAAGCGTGGCGATTTGCACCGCATCGAATCACGCCTGAATGTGCCGATTACGCTGATTCCCAACCCGCATCTGGAAACACCAAACTACACCATCAATCGCCTGCGCCAGGATGAATTGAGCGGTGAAGCTCCCCAGCCCAGTTATACCCTGGTTGAAAAACCGGAAGAAAACAAATCGGAACAGGAACCGCAAAAAGGCGTACGCAGCATTGCCGCTGTCAAGGGCATCACGCCTGTTGCACCTGCACCGATGAAGGCCGAACAGCTTGCAACCACTGCCCCGGGTTTGTTAAGTCAGGTTAGCGGCTGGTTTAAAGCATTGTTTGCGCCAGAAGTACCTGTAGAAGCACCGGCAACCAGCCGTCCAACTCGTGCGCGCACCGATCGTCCTGAACGGGCAGAGCGGACTGAAGGGGGCAACCGCAAACGACGTGACCGCAATGACAAACCGGAACGCGCGTTAGCAGTTGAAAAATTACCTGAAAAAACAACGGAAAAATCAACTGAAAAAGCAATAGACAAGGCCGCAGAAATCAAACGCACGCCACGTCCGCCTAAAAAGCCAGCTGAACCGCGCACTATTGAAGAAAAACCGGTTATCGAAGCTATTGTCGCACCCGTCGATAACGATGCAGAAACTGAAGCTGAAAAGACTGAGAAGGGTAGCGCGCGCCGACGTGGACGCCGTGGTGGTCGCCGTGAACGCGAAAAACGTGAAGTGATACCAGGCAGCGAAGAAACTGCGGGCACTGAAGAAATGGCTGACAACATCGAAAGCCAGCTCACTATTCTTCCGACAGAATATGTTGCGATGCCAACGCTTAGCTTCGCCGCAGTTGAACCAGCAGTCGTGAACGAATCTGTCCCGGCAGTCATAACAGAAACGGCCGTCACACCATTGCCAGAGATCGTTATCACTGAGCCGGTCATAACCACTGCTGCAGAAGCTGTAATTCCGATGGCAGAAACTGTGATGGCAGAGGCTGTGATTGCTGAACCTGCACCAGTTATTACCGAGACTGCCGTTGCGACTCCTGTTATTGAGGAGACTTTCGTAGCTCCCCTGGTTGCAACTAAAAGCGCTGCAACCTCTGAGTTGAGCGAATTGGTGCAAATCGAAACAGCACCCGGGAAAATCGCACCGGATGTACCTGCCGAGCGACCTCAACCAGTCATTCGTCGTCGTACACGTCAACTTGAAGTATATGTAGAGAGCGAACCGCTGGTGCAAATTGAAACACAACAGCACTAGCTTTTATCTGTGAAAAAAGCCGCACGACTGTCAGTCGGGCGGCTTTTTTCATTACTACTAACTATTCGGTCAAATTTGTCTGCCGGATGTGCTGCAACAAACCCTGCGCGGCATCCTCTATCATATCCAACACCTGCTCAAAGCCGTGCGCACCACCATAATACGGGTCAGGCACTTCACGCTTGCTGTGATGACTTGCAAAATCGAGCAATAGCCCCACCTGTTTTTTACATTCGCGCGGTGCCAAAGATTGCAAGATGGCCAAATTAGCCTTGTCCATCGCCAGCAAATAATCAAAATATTCAAAATCCCGGCTTTCAACCTGTCTGCCTCGCAAATTGCGCATATCATAGCCACGCTGCGCTGCCGCCTGTTGCGCCCGAAGGTCAGGCGCATCACCGATGTGATAATCATGCGTACCTGCCGAATCGATTAAAATGGATTCAGACAAGCCAGCACGCTCAACATAATGGTGAAACACTACGTCTGCAGTCGGAGACCTGCAAATATTGCCCATACAGACAAACAAAACTGAAATTTGGTTTTTCACAGGCTCACCTCCATTGACAGGCTACCAGGCCGACAAATCAAGTTTGACCGGTTGGATCCTTGAAACAGCCCTGATTCATACATGGCCGCCCGCTTTTAGCCAGGCCTTCAATTGCTGTAACGGTAAAAAAGACTAGCTCTTATCGTGACCAAAATGCTGCTGGCCTGACGCTATGACGAAATGATTGATGATAGCGCGCACCGGAGCAAGAACCTCAAGAAACAGGGTGCAACCTACACCAAAAATAACTATCCGTCAAAAAAATTACGCATTACTTTCCTTATCCAGCAAGACGCCCAGTGCCTGCAAGGATGGTAACTCCTGCAAGGTTCGCAAATTCAAGTCATCCAACAATTGACGCGTGGTGACAAACAACTCGGGACGACCTGGCGTGTCGCGCTGACCTGCAACTTCAATCCATGCGCGCGCCTCCAGCGTTTTGAGTATCTGCGCCGACACGGTGACACCGCGAATTTCCTCAATATCGCCGCGCGTGACTGGCTGGTGATAAGCTATGATTGTCAATGTTTCAAGCACTGCACGTGAATAACGCGGTGCTTTTGGCGGGTTGAGCCTATCCAGATAGTGCTGCATATAAGCCCTGCTGCGAAAACGCCAGCCACCGGCAACCTCGGTTAATTCTACACCGCGTCCCTGCCAGTCCTGCGCCAACTCCGCCAGCAAGGATTCAAGCTGGCGATTACTCAGCGGCTCATCGCTTAACTGCTTCAATTCGTTGAGCGACAACGGCTCAGAGCAGGTTAACAGCGCCGTTTCCAGAATGATCTTGAGCGCCGGTACTGAGACAGACTTACTCTGCCGCCCTGTTGCTTCTGACATAAATTACCCCAAATATTTCACCTTGCTGAATCTCCAGCAGATATTCCTTAGCCAGTTCCAGCATCGCGATAAAGGTCACCACCAGTTTGGCGACCCCCTCATCCTTTTCAAATAAACTATCGAACGTCACATAGTCTCCGCCTCTCAGACGAAGCAAAATATATGCCATCTGCTCGCGCACCGACAACTGCTCGTGACGCACTGTATGGTGGGTGTTGAGCTTTGCTCGGGTCAACAGCCCCAACCAGGCCAGCTTGAGATCTTCCACACTGATAAGCGGTAATCTGACTTCGCAAGTTTGTTCTATCAGCACCTGCACAATTTCAAAATCACGTCCTGCTTGCGGTAGTTCATTTAGCTTTTGAGCTGCCAGTTTTATTTGCTCATATTCCAGTAGTCGGCGCATCAGTTCCACCCGGGGATCTTCTCCGTCATCCTCCGCAACCTTGACTGTTTTAGGCAACAACAGTCTGGACTTAATCTCGATCAGCACCGCCGCCATCAGCAGATATTCCGCGGCCAACTCCAGCTTACGCTGCTTCAACAACTCGATATAAGTCAGATATTGCCGGGTCAGTTCTGCCATCGGAATGTCCAACACATCCAGATTATGCTTGCGAATGAGATAAAGCAGCAGATCAAGCGGCCCGGAAAAAGTATCCAACACCAACTCCAGCGCATCCGGCGGAATATATAAATCCAGCGGCATCTCCAGCATCGGCTCGCCATGCAGCGTGGCTACAGGGTGGCTTGTCACTTCAGACATAGATTATCTGCATGTCTGGCCGCGCTATAACAAAAACAGACACACAGACGATGATTTAAACTCAGGAATAACTCAACCCCATCGCCTCGCGCACATCGCGCATGGTCTCAATTGCCATTTTGCGGGCTTTTTCGTTGCCGTCAGCGATAATGTTGCGCACCAAACTCGGATCATCCAGATACAACTGTGCTCGTTCACGCATCGGGCGTTGTTCCAGGAGTACCGCGTCGATCACCGGTTGCTTGCATTCGATACAGCCGATACCCGCAGTCTTGCAACCGTGAATCACGCCTTGTTTGACTTGCTCGTTTGAATAGACCTGATGCAGTTGCCACACCGGACATTTGTCAGGATCACCCGGATCGGTGCGACGAACTCGCGCCGGGTCCGTTGGCATAGTGCGGATTTTTTTAGCCACGCTAGCCTCATCTTCGCGCAACGTGATGGTATTGTTATAGGACTTGGACATTTTCTGTCCGTCCAGTCCGGGCATTTTTGAGGCGGCAGTGAGCATAGCCTGAGGTTCGGCCAGAATGATCTTGCCACCACCTTCCAGATAGCCGAACAGTCGCTCCCGGTCGCCGAAACTCAAGCTTTGCTGTTCATCGAGCAGTGCCTTGGCAGATTCAAGCGCGTCACTGTCGCCCTGCTCCTGAAAACGGTTGCGCAGTTCATTATAAAGTCGGGCCTTTTTGCTGCCGAGCTTCTTGATTGCCGCTTCAGCTTTTTCCACGAAGCCGGGGTCGCGCCCATACAAATGATTGAAGCGGCGCGCAAGCTCGCGGGTAAATTCGACATGCGGCACCTGGTCCTCGCCAACAGGCACTTGAGTAGCACGGTAAATCAGCACATCCGCGCTCATCAACAGCGGATAGCCCAGAAAACCATAGGTGGACAGATCCTTATCAGCAAGTTTTGCCTGCTGATCCTTGTAAGTTGGCATGCGTTCCAGCCAACCTAACGGGGTGATCATCGACAACAGCAAATGCAACTCGGCATGTTCAGGTACTTTGGACTGGATAAACAAGGTCGCATGAGCGGGATCAACCCCTGCTGCCAACCAGTCTACAACCATATCCCAGACACTTTGTTCGATTTCCTGTACCGATTCATAATGCGTGGTCAGCGCGTGCCAGTCGGCCACAAAAAACAGGCATTCGAACTCATGCTGCATCTTGATCCAGTTTTTCAACACCCCGTGATAATGCCCCAGGTGTAAACTACCCGTAGGACGCATGCCCGATAATACGCGTTCAGCAAACATTCAGATTCCAACCATAATAAAAAGTAAACTTTCAGCTAACTTGACCAGGGGATACAACACGGCCCCCAGCACTGGCGTCATTGCCATTGCAATCAAAATAAACATACCATAAGGCTCAATTTTGCTCAACTGATATGCCTGACGATGCGGTAGCAGGCTGACGGCAACCCGCCCGCCATCAAGCGGAGGCAAGGGAATGAGATTTAACACCATCAGCACCATGTTAATCTGAATACCTATTTTTGACATATCGATCAGCGGTTCAGAAAAATAGTTATCAGGATAACTGTAGGCCATCTTGAACAGCAAGGCCCATATTATCGCCATAATTAAATTCGAAGCGGGGCCTGCGATTGCGACCCAGAACATATCTTTTTTCGGATTGCGCAACGCACCAAAATTGACAGGCACAGGTTTGGCCCAGCCGAACAACACCCCGCCCAGGGCAAGCGTCACTAACGGCAACAACACAGTACCGACCGGATCAATGTGGCGCAGCGGGTTCAGACTGATGCGCCCCTCCAGATAGGCCGTATTGTCGCCAAACATCCTCGCAGCATAACCGTGCGCAGCTTCATGCAAGGTGATGGCGAATAAAATTGGAATCGCAGCAACGCTAATGGTTTGAATCAGATGATCAGTTTGCATGTGTCATAATCCCAAAGGGTGCAATATCGCCCATTCCCTGCCTGAGCAGCACCGGCAAAGTTCCGGTCAAATCAATTACCGTCGTGAAGTCAGTGCCAGCTGCGCCCCCGTCAATCACCGCATCAACTTTCTTTTCCAGTAATTCACGTATCAGTTCGGCATCATCCAACGGCCACGGCTGCTCGGGTAAAATGAGTGTGGAACTGGACATCGGCTCCCCCAATGCTTCGAGTAAGGCCAGCGCCACCGGATGATCCGGTATGCGTATGCCGATCGTACTGCGCTTCGGATGCTGCAGTCGCTTGGGCACTTCACGGGTTGCCTCCAGAATAAAGGTATAACTACCCGGTGTATTCGCCTTGAGCAGTCTGAACTGAGTATTGTCCACCCGCGCATAATTTGAAATTTCGGACAAGTCGCGACACATCAGCGTCAGGTAATGTTCCTCGTCCAGCTGACGGATCTCACGTATGCGTGTCACCGCATGCTTGTTATCAAGCAGACAACCCAGCGCGTAGCAGGAATCAGTCGGATATACCACGATACCGCCGTCCTTGAGTATCGCCACGGCCTGATAAATCAGCCGCATGTTGACGTTATTCGGATAAATCGTAAAAAATTGTGCCATTAGCAATCCTGAAAGTTCAGCATTTCACGTGAGGAAAATGCGAAAAAACAATGTATTGAATATAAAATAACTATTGCAGCGTAGTCGATTTTTGTATGTTTTTCAGCCACGGAATGTTTGCCCGGATTCCCCTGCTATCGTTTTATCCCACAATTCCCAGACAGGACGGCAGATCAGCGGCAGATCAGGCAAGCGTCCCAGATCACGGTAACTCTCGTTCGGCCCGTGAAAATCCGAACCGCAAGAACACAACAAATTAAATTCTTCAGCATAACGGGCAAACTCGGCATATTGCTCAGCGGTATGACTACCTGTGACGACTTCCAGCGCCTGACCGCCCATATTGGCAAATTCGCACAGCAGCTGGTGCATGGTTTGTTTACCCATGCCGTGACGTCCGACCATATAGCGCCCCGGATGCGCCAGCACCACCACCCCGCCGCTACCCTTGATCCAGCTGATCGCACCCGACAAGTCAGCCCACTGATGCGGCACATAGCCTGGCTTCCCCATAGCCAGATAACGGTTAAACACGCTTTTCACATCCTTGCAATAGCCCGCTTCCACCAGATAACGGGCAAAATGCGTTCGGCCTATCATATTAGGATTGCTGGCAAGTTTAAGCGCCCCCTGAAAGACGCCACCGATACCGATCTTTGCCAGCTCATCCGCCATTTTTTGCGCGCGGATGCCGCGCCCGCTACGTACTTTTTCCAAGCCGGCCTGTAGCGCAGGAAATGCAGGGTCAATATTCAGTCCGACAATATGCAGAGTATGTTTACGCCAGGTAACAGAGATTTCCACGCCATTAATAAAACGCATGCCATATTGCAATGCTGCGCTGCGCGCTTCATCCAGGCCATGCATATCATCGTGATCGGTCAGCGCCAGCATTTTCACGCCGCGCAAAGCCGCACGTTCAACCAGCGCAGTTGGCGTCAATATACCGTCTGAAATATTGGAATGGCAATGCAGGTCATAATCTAACATGTGATTTTTAATTCATTCGCCAGCAGGCGCACAAAGTTGAAAAGCCGCGCACGCGTTTTTGCACGCAAGTCAGCGGGCATTAAAGTTTCAGTCATCACGCGTCGCCACCGCCCTTTTTCATGACTTTACCTTCTTCTGCGCGACGACGGCGTACTTCCTTCGGATCTGCGATCAACGGACGATAAATCTCGATGCGATCCTTGTCGCGTAAGACGGTGTCAGCTTTGGTCAGCTTGCCAAAAATACCCAGTTTGTGCGCAGACAAATCGAGTTCAGGAAACTTATCCAACAGTCCACAGGCCTGTATGCCTTCCATCACGGTGCAACCCGCAGGCACTACTTTTTTGAGCAAAGTTTGCTCGTCGCGCAATGCATACACCACTTCAATGTTTATTTGATCAGTCATGTGTTCGGATATACCTTCTCTGCCCGGTGAATGAACGCATCCACGAAACTGTTGGCAATGTAGTGAAACACCGGGCCGACCAGTTTTTCCAGCAACTTACTGGAAAATTCGTAATGCAAACGGAATTCTATTTTACAGGCAGAATCGCTAAGCGGAATAAATCTCCAACAACCATCAAGGCTGCGAAACGGTCCATCCTGCAAAGTCATCTCGATCCGATGGGGCGGAATACGCACATTCTCAGTCGTAAAACTTTGTTTAATATGTAAATAATTTATATGCACGGTAGCATGGACTTTATTTCCCTCCACATCCACAACACTCGCCCCACCGCACCAGGGCAAAAATATCGGGTAATCCGCAACGCAATCCACCAGTCGAAACATCTGTTCCGCGCTGTGTGCAACCAATACTGTTTTCTCAACCGTCGCCATTAGCTACCTAGATACCATTCCAAAGACTGGTAGAATAGCCGAACACACAGTAAAATTCATCTCCCATGAGCATTATCCAGAATAAAAAAGCATTTCACGAATATTTCGTTGAAGATAAATACGAAGCAGGTCTGATGCTGGAAGGCTGGGAAGTCAAAGCCATCCGCGCCGGACGCGCGCAACTCAAGGAAGCCTATGTCACGGCAAAAGACGGGGCCTTATACCTTTTTGGCTCGCACATCAGCCCCTTGTTGAACGCTTCCACGCATATTCATCCCGATCCGGTTCGTACGCGAAAATTATTACTGCACGCGGCGGAAATATCCAAAATTCTCATCAAGGTGCAAAGAGCCGGCTATACAGTGATGCCGCTGGATATGCATTACAAGGGCGGGCGCGTCAAGCTGACCATCGGCCTTGCCAAAGGCAAAAAACTCCATGACAAGCGAGCCACGGAAAAAGAAAAGGACTCCAAACGAGAGGCCGCCCAGGCAATGAAGAAAGCGCGTCGTTAGTGGCTCTCTTTCGGCGAAACATATAAATTATTTAAAAAAATGAGCCACAAGCGAGCCACGGAAAAAGAAAAGGACTCCAAACGAGAGGCCGCCCAGGCAATGAAGAAAGCGCGTCGTTAGTGGCTCTCTTTCGGCGAAACATATA
>CAIWRI010000076.1 GCA_903915035.1 uncultured Nitrosomonadales bacterium
ACTGCAAAATAACAGATACAAAGTACGGAGAGACAGGCACCGGGTACAAGGCGTAGATTTCCTGACTCTTGAGACGGCTTGCCGAAATCTTGATGCTGCTTGCCTGCAACGAACAATAATGGCTTTTAAACATCGAAACAACATGCCAAATGGCCTATGCATTTTAATCTAGTGCTAAAAGATGAGCAATGGATAATGGCTCTTGATGTATTTCAGGGAGTTGCTCAGAAGTTTGGTAGAACGTCTGATTATGCAACGACGACTTCACCTAAAGTATGATTATTGCGATTCCTCCGTTGGTAAACAATTCGAAAGGTTGTGAAACCATTCGCGCGCTGCGTTGGCCAGAGGGGATTTGCTGTCCGCGTTGCAATTCAGTAGAATTATCAGGCAGGATAAGGATGAAACCCCGCCGGATCGCCAGCGTTACGCCTGCAAAGCAGGTGACCGAAAATTTGATGACTTAACCAATACGATTGGCGAGAATGAAATTTTTGTGAAAGAAACTACTCCATCAAGAACGCATAATCGCCTATGCAAAATCGTTAGCATGCTATTTTTCCGTTTCGTGAGCCCCCCCTTGTGGGGTGATGCTCACTCATCAAGCATTGAAAGTTTGTGGATGGTAACTGCTAATTGATACGCCTGCGAGTTTGGTTAACCCGTACCGGTCTCGATTATAAAAACAAGAAAAATCCATCAACAAAATAGACTATCCCTATCAAGCCAGTTGCCATACCACCATACCAAACCATTTTCTTTTTTAACAATCCAGCTATAGATGACAGCAAAATTGCAATTTGCAAGAAAATAACCGCCATACCGAAAACTTGGGAGTGTTTTTGAGACTCATCTCGAACCACCTCCAACAGCTTGGCTTTTTCCTGTATATCGGTCTTTTCCTGATCGTACTTTGCAATCTTGTTTTTGTAATCGGAAATTTTTCCTTTATAACCATTGGCGACGGCTTCCGGAGTAGATTTTGGCAATTCGAGTAACTTTAGTTCGAGCGACTCCTTTTGCATCTGATAAATATATGATTTTATGGCTTTTGCCTGAAAAAAAGCCCAAGCATCAGATGCCTGCGACTGACTCATCACAGAACGGGTAGAAAATCCACCTCCTTTGAATGTTGACAAGGTCGCACATACCGCAAATATCACTGTCGTCAATGCCAAATAATTCAGCCATGCTTCTTTTTTTTCTGCTACTGCCATTCTATAATCTCCTTTGTAATTTCTGGCCTGATCACAACGCAATCTACGAATCTGCTTGCTGACAGGACGATCTTTAAAGTCGCATTATAGATCAGCCTAGCTTTTGCGCACTGTCATCTGCACTAACAGGACAAGTCGCGCAGGTTGAGATTCTCACGGCCAAGGTCGCAGAACTTGAAGGTCGCCTGGCACTGAACAGTCATCATTCCAGTAAGCCACCGTCGTCTGACGGACTCAACAAGCCGAAATCGCTGCGCGTTGCAGGGTAAAATCCGAATGGCGGGCAGATGGGGCATAAAGGCCATACACTAAAGCAAGTCGCACACATATCGAGCAACATCGTCCACCCACGAACTGTGCCGCCTGCCAGCATCCGCTGGGGTATGGTAGTCGAAACACGCCAGGTATTTGATATTCCGCCGATGCACTTTGAAGTCACTGAACATCAGGTTCTGGAAACCCGTTGTCGTTGCGGCCATGCTTGCCGTAGCACGTTTCCCGACGACGTTTCTGCGCCGGTACAGCGCCCACATCAAAGCCGTGGCCGTCCATCTGACACACCACCCCATGATGCCGATTGCGCGCACCGGTTCGTTGACGGGGGATTTGTTCGGTCTACCGTTATCCGAGGCCACCGTGCTGGCCGCTGTCGCTGAAGCACCGTTGCCACCTGCGCGAAAAGTCGGCCCATTGCCGGCTTAAAAAAATTCACCAGCACATCGAGGGGCGAAGCGATATATGGCGCTGACGTCACCAGCATATCCGCCCCGGCGTGCACAGAATCTGCGGCATTGCCGGCATGAATACCGCCTGCTGCCGCAAGGACAGGATGGAGCCCGCGTTGATCCAGAAATGCGCGACAAGCTGCCACGTTAGCAGGTGTAAATTTCTCCCGTTGCAATAGTTCAGCGTCAGCCCAGAGCATTGCCTCTTCAATATTCGCAATTTCCACCACCAGTTTCTTTTCAGGTTGCCTGCGCCTGAATCTTGTCACCGTCATGGCGGGTGTTTCATCAAGAAATAAACGGTGTTCAGCGAACAACAGCATTGATTCCGACAACCCCAGTCTGTGCATGATAGCCCCTCCGGCCTTCACGCCCATTCCACCGGCAACTGAGCCGTTTTCCATACCCGGTGCAACACTTGTGCCGAACCCCGCGCCACCAGCAGGAGCCTATTCCTGTCCACCTGCTGCCCGGAATGTCCCCGGACCTCGACCGTCGCGCCATTCAAGACAAACAGACGCGACGCTTCTTTTATCGCACACACGACCATCTCCTGACGGGTAGGAAATTTCAGACAGGCCGCTTGTTGCCCGATACCGGAGGTTTCGGTGGTTAAATCTCCGCAAGACACATCGTCAGTCAGCAATAGCATGAGCGCATGCATCCGTCATACTGTTCATTTGTATATTCATCATGCCATCAGCGCCACGCTTTTAAGCTGCGCAAAAACTGCCATGCCCGCCTTAAGCTCAAGCAAATCCCGCGAACGGCGCGTGATGCGCGACAGCAACTCAAATTCGCCGATCGCCATTTTAACCAGCACTTTATCTGACCCCTCATCGCATATCTCAAGAATTCGCGCAGCCAGAATGTTGCTAATGCTTGAACCTTGCGGCCGTTGCGTTGCAATGCTCACATCGCGCGCCAGCACGCGGACGCGAATCCGGATGCCGAACGATTGCGCAAGCTTGCCCACCCACACACTGCCACCGGGAAAATCCAGCCGGGTAAGATGATATTTCTCATCGTGTTGCGCTACCGCGGCCTCAATCACCGCGCCCGCATCGTCGAAATGCGCAATCGGCAAATCCAGCCGCGCCAGCACCTCAGCCAGTTTGCCGCTGGCAATAACGCGCCCCTTTTCCAGCAGCACCAGATGATCGGCCAGACGCGCCACTTCACCCATCGCATGACTCACATACAGCACCGGGATATTCAGTTCGCGGTGCAGGCGCTCCAGATACGGTAATATTTCCTGCCGGCTACTGATATCGAGCGCGGACAAGGGCTCGTCCATCAACAAAATGCGCGGACTGGTCAACAAGGCGCGACCGATGGCGATGCGCTGACGTTCTCCGCCTGATAGTTTGGCCGGATCGCCGCGTCCGATAAGTTGACTTAAGCCCAGCCATTCAACCACCTGCTCCAGCGGCACTTTTCGTTCGGTGAGCGGCGTGCGCTTCAAGCCGTATTCCAGATTGGCACGTACCGACAAATGCGTAAACAGACTGGCTTCCTGAAACACATAACCCAGCGGGCGGCGATGCGTAGGCAAAAAAATCGACTTATCCTGCCATGTTTCGCCGTTCACCTGCAACGAACCCTCTGCGCGTTCAAGGCCCGCAATGCAGCGCAACAAAGTGGTCTTGCCGGAACCCGACGGGCCGAACAGGGCAGTTACACCGACTGCGGGTGCATTGAATGCCGCATCAAGCGAGAAACTTTCCAGTTGTATTTTAAAATCTGCGCGAATCTGCTTCATCGCACACCCTTCCACAGTTTCCCGCCGGCAAGATAGAGCGCCAGCAGCACGATAAAGGAAAACAACACCATACCGCCCGCCAGCCAATGCGCAGCTTCGTATTCCATCGCTTCGACGTGATTGTAGATGACGACCGATAACACCCGTGTCTCGCCGCCGATATTGCCGCCCAGCATTAACACCACACCGAATTCGCCCACCGTGTGCGCGAAAGCCAAAATGATTGCGGTGAGAAAACCCGGGCGAGCCAGCGGCAGTGCCACACTTAAAAAACGATCCCAACCACCTGCGCGCAAAGTTGCCGCCACTTCCAGCGGACGACGGCCTATGGCCTCGAAGGCATTTTGTATCGGCTGTACAGCAAACGGCATGGAAAATAACACTGAACCTGCCACCAGACCTGCAAAAGTGAAGGGTAATCTGCCTAGCCTCAGGTAGGTGGTCAGTTCACCCACCACGCCATGCGGCCCCATCAGCAGCAGCAGATAGAAGCCCAGCACCGTGGGCGGAATCACCAGAGGTAGCGCCACCACAGCGGCCAGCATGCCCTTGTACCATTTGTTGCTGTACGCCAGCCACCAGGCCAGGGGCGTGGCAATAAGCAGCAGCAAACAGGTGCTGGTAGCGGCCAGTTTTAAAGTCAGCCAGACCGCTTGCAGATCATCAGGGGCAAAGGTATGCATATGTCCCCGAGTATATACAAATAAATCTCACTGTTTAAATCAAGGCAAGCCATACCCGTAACTACGAATGATTTCAAGCGCCTTATCACGCTTCAAAAAGTTTAAAAATACACCGGCGGCATTTTTATCTTTGGCCGCCGCCAACTGAACAGCAGCCTGTCTGATCGGGGCATATCTGTTTGCCGGCACCAGCCACCACGAACCTTCCGTCACCTTGCCGTTTTTTGTGATTTGCGACAATGCGATGAAAGCCAACTCTGCATTACCCGTTGCCACAAACTGATAGGTCTGAGCGATGCTCTCACCCGTCACCAGTCGGCTTTGCAGTTTGTCCCACAGCTTCAGGCTTTGCAAAGTCTCCTGCGCTGCCAGGCCATAAGGCGCAAGTTTAGGGTCAGCAAAGGCAATCTTATTGTAACTGCCGGTATTCAATACCGCACCTTTCTCATCCACGAATCCCGGCTTGGCGCTCCACAGCACCAGTTTACCCAGTGCATAGACAAAACTCGTATTAGCCGCCGCCAGACCTTCCTTCTCCAAACGCTGAGGAATCGCGTCATCCGCGGCGAGCAATACATCGAACGGAGCACCTTCCTTAATCTGGGCATAAAACTTGCCGGTAGAGCCGAAGCTGAGCTTCACCGTGTTGCCGGTCTCCTTCTGAAATAATTCGGCGATCTGCTGCGCCGGCGCGGTGAAATTTGCCGCCACGGCTGCGTTCACCTCACCTGCGTATACTGATTGTGTTGCAAATAACAGCACGCCAAACAAGCAATTGCGCATTTTCTACTCCTTATGCATTAACAGAGATTGTCAAGTTAGTTGTCGCCTGACTGTCTGCGATTATGCTGCCATTTTGAGTTCTAAATCTCCTTTCTCGTCCTTTTCGATGATGTGTTGATCCGGGTTCAGGTGCACGACGAGGACGGATTGCCCGTTTCTGGTGGCGCCGCTCCAGCGCTCAGGGTACCGGTTTTTCGCTGCATCAAAGACGATAGCGCTGCAAAGTTCGTTCGGTAAGGCCGATGACTTCACAGGCACGATTCTGACTTGCATTTGAGGCGACAACTAGTCTGACACCGGGGGAAGCCACCCTCTTCTACTTTTGAACAAAATTCAAAAATTTTCTGCCCAGCGATCCCAGAAGCCAGGCTCATCATAATGTGCATTTTGCATCGCCATCTCCAGCGGCAGGTAGCAAAACACGACGCCAGAAATCTTCATCTCGCCATCCGGTGTTTCAAGATAACCGGAAAGTTTTTGGAATACGGGATTTACTGTATCAAATGGCACATCGATATAAATCTGTCCCCTGTAGCCGCACATCACATTTTCACTGGCGATATGCCCGCACATATTCCACTCGATTTGATTCTGGACAAGCCATGCAATGACTTGCTGGCGTACCGGCAAAACATCCCAATCCACATTAGGGAATGGATCATCGTCGCTACGTCCCTGAGTAAAATTCAAAAATAAGACATCGCGGCCCTTTTTGCGGGCGATGGCATCGATGTGTTCAATCAGCATAGGCATGATTTTTTCTCCTGGATATTAATATGGTTGCATTTTCCATAGCTGCATCATCGCACTCGATCGCGTCATACTGCGTCGCACTCAAGACGTATAGTCCGGATTTCGATTACACTGATGCAATCAACATGACAGCTAAGCCTGCGAACGAAATCATGCAATCCCAGAACGACACGCAACTACGCCAATGGGCGATGCTAAAACGCATACCGCAACATCCGCGCCAGATAACGGCACGCGAATTGACTGAGAATCTGGAATCGGAGGGTTTCGAAGTCAGCAAACGCACTGTGGAACGCGATTTACTTTCACTCTCTGAAATATTTCCGTTGATGTCGAACGAACGTTCACGCCCATACGGCTGGAGCTGGAACAAGGATGCCGAATCATTTTCACTGCCCAGTATGTCGCCGTTACAGGCGCTGACGCTGGAACTGGCGCACGATCATCTGGCGACATTACTGCCGGCCAGCTTGCTCTCAACGCTGGCACCCTATTTCAAATGTGCTGATGGGGTGCTGGCTAGCGGCAATGGCGTACAAAAAATAGCAAGTTGGCGAAAAAAAGTTGCTATCGTGCCGTCCAGCCAACCGTTGATTTCGCCTGATTACCCGGAAGATATCATCGAGATGGTTCATTCGGCCTTGTTGACCGATCAGCAACTAGAAATCAGCTATATCGCGCGCGATCAGGGTGAAGCCAAAACCTATCCGGCTCATCCGCTGGGTCTGGTACAACGCGGTGCTGTCACCTATCTGGTCGCCACGCTCTATGACTATACGGATGTTCGCATGTTCGCCCTGCACCGAATCAAATCGGCGCAAGTATTAGAACTGCCGTCAAAAACGCCGGGAAACTTTGAACTGGCGGAATACATACGCCAGGGCGCATTCGGATTTGAAGAAAATGGAGCAATCAAACTGGTGTTGCGTTTCACTACTGCCGCTGCCGAACACTTGCGCGAAACGCCGTTGTCGCTTGATCAGACAATTTCAACCGACATACCCGGATGGATGCGTCTGCAAGCTACCGTGAACGACACGGCACAATTGCGCTGGTGGCTGATGGCTTTCGGCGATCAGGTGGAAGTGCTGGAACCGGCAAATTTACGGGAGGAGTTTGTTTCTGTATCAAAGTCACTGCAGGGGATTTATCATCCCGTGTCGGACTGAATCTTTAAATTTTTCAGACACCAAAGCTTAAGCGGTGAAAATCACCCCATAATTCGCGTGATGAAAGCGAACGTTCCGATCGGGGAAACGGTAAAATCGCGGCCATGGAAAAAGCTTACCTGTCTGACGAAGCCGTACAACAATTCTACCTGGATGCCATTAGCGACCGCAGCATTGAGAAAAAAGCTTCGCTTGGAAAACTAACCAATGCGAGCGCCATTTCCGTAGCAATCGGCAAGGAGGTTGTGCTTGAAGAAGTCATTCTTCAGGCTTCGTATTTGGCACATGTGCATGATTTTCATGGAGCGAACGGCTTCAGGAAAGATATTTATCCGGTTATTGCCGCAGATATTCAACTGGCACTAACAGTGATCAATAAAGATAGCTCGCCGCAATTCACAGGTGAAAAATCTTGTGCGGAGCTGCCATTAGTGAGATTCACTATGACCATCAAAGGCATTGTGTATAAGGTGATCGGGGAGGTCAGACCAGGCAGGAGAAACAGGAATATTGCAGTTTATAATTTTTATAAGCGGTAAAACGGCTCACGGTACGGAATGCTTACGCCTTCCGCTTAACGTCCTGGACGGCCCCGTGAGCTTGGCGATATTATAAGCAATCCCGACTTTTGGCGCAACGATTTTAAATGTTTGATCGATTCCCATCAGCTAAATACCGGCAGCCGGTAGCCTGATCAGGCTACCCCGTACCTGCATAAAGATTCTTTTATAAGTCTGCAAAGAGTTATTTATTCAATTGCGACGCATTGTGTCGTGACACGAGTATATATTTCGATTGCAGTAAATACCCGTAAAACCGGAAATTACCAATTCAACGAGACTACATCATGCCATCACAAAACGACACATTATTACGCCTGCTGACTATGCTCCGGCATATCCCACAGCATCCGCAACAGATAACTGCCAAGGAACTCACCGAGCGTTTGGAAACTGACCAGTTTGAGGTCAGCAAACGCACCGTCGAACGCGATCTGCTCTCACTATCAGAAATATTCTCGCTGATTTCCAACGAAAGCTCGCGTCCCTACGGATGGAGCTGGAGCAAGCAAGCTACTCAGCAACATGCGGACATAGAACAGTTATTGAACAAGGCCATCACCGTAGGAAAATTTGACAACTTCGACTATTCGGATGCCTTGAGGGAAGCAACACGCGAGATGCTGTACCAGATGCCCCTCACGCCCGATAACCATATCCACATGAAGAACGAGGATGGCCGATTTGGCAAAGTCAGCATATACGATTTAATGGAAGAAAAGAGAATTATCCACGACAAGGTGACAAATGCTGTTTATCACTTTACCGACACCGAACAATTACTCGAAGCCGGATGGGTGATCGACTAACGATGCTTGGCGGCGCTTTGCTGCGCCGCCGCTGAAGCAATAGTTTTACCTTTCGTGACAGCCATTCGGGTGGCCGGAGTTACTGGTCGTACCTGTACTTGTCGAACCGCAATATATGCAATGTTGCCCGTCGCTGCCGTGTTTGTGACATCCATTGGGATGACCAGAGTTGCTGGTCGTGCCATAGCTTGTCGAGTTACAGAATACGCAATGCTTAGAATCCATACCAACATGTTCATGACAGCCGTTTGGATGTCCTGAATTACTCGTGGTACCAAAGCTTGCAGACCCGCAATACTTACATTTCGTCGCCATTTTAAAATTCTTTCATGCTAATTGTCCCATAATTTAGTTTTCCTGCGTAACAATCGCTTCCGTCACAGGAATGAATTTTTTAATTGCATCTTTAACCAATTCGACCGAAATCTGAAGATCGTAAAATTTTGCGTAGACAATAACGGTTTTAAGTGCACCTTCAAGCTCTCTAATAGTTGCCGTCAAACGATCGGCAATATAATGAGCCACTTCCGCCTCAATAGGCATTTCATACTCGCAGGATTTTAGTAATAAAATTTCCACGCGCGTATCAAGATCCAATGTTTCCATGGCAACCGTTACACCGCCACCAAAACGAGAAATCAGTCCCGGTTCAATTCCCGACAGTGCATTCGGGTGAACTCCTCCAGCCAAAATAATTTGTTTTCCAGAATCAAGCAACCCATCAAACAAATAAAACAGCATTTCCTGAGTTTTACACTTCCCTGAAAAATGCTGCACATTATCAATCAACAGCACATCCAGATGGTGGTAAAAATCCTTGAAATCATCAAATTTATTATGCTGGTAGGCACGTATCACATCAGCGACAAAGCGTTCGGCGCACAAGCAACATACTTTTTCATGTGGCCGATCAATACTGATCTGGTTAGCAATTGCCTGCAGTAGATGTGTTTTCCCAAGTCCAACGTCCCCATAGACGTACAATAAATTGCTTGATAATTTTGATCGCTCAATAACATTTTTGGCTGCGGCTACAGCCAGTTGGTTTGCTGTGCCGACAACAAAATTATCAAATGTTAAGGACGAGCCCGCCCAATATGGTCTGTACGGCACTGTATCAGAGGTATTCATTGGTTTCTCCCGTCAGCATTCTTCGACAACCGCGCTCATCCATAACCGTGACGATATCGCCTTCCAATGCCTCAAGCATTTTTGCGGCGCGGCTATAGTTGATACGGAAGGTGCGTTGCGCCAGTGAAATTGAAGGCATGCGCGTTTCAAGCACCATATTTTTGACTTCTTCGAATAGCGGATCTTGCTTTGCTTCGTGATTCATTTCATCTCCTGTCAGAATATTTTATTCAGGTGCGTATTGAGCGCCATAACTGCGCCACAGTACCTCGCAATCAATAAATTGTCCGAGCATCGCAAATCGCATATGCCGCGACACATTCGATCATGGTGTTGTTGTGAATATCGAGTACAGCTTGAATGCCGCCGCTCTTATCCTCCTGATAGCCACCGGCAAGATTCCATGCAATCGGAATACCCAGAGATTTTGCAGCTTCAAACACAAGCCTGTCTCGCTCACGCATTTGTTCCGTAGTCAGAAAACCGCCTAACGGGTCGTGTATATGTGGATCAGCACCCGCCTGATACAGAATCACGTCGCAGTCGCGCATCTCTTCAACTCGTTCACGGATTCGCGACAGGAAATCATCGGCCTGACCGGCTGACTCATATTCACGGCCTGCGGTGTAATGTTCAATCCATGATTCGATGTGGTGCTGCTTGATCAGCGCTACAGTTCCATCGCCATAGTGCATATCAAAATCCAGAATTCCAACTCGATTCACCTGGCCTTCCTCTTTTAAAACCATGGCGGTAACCATCAGCCCGTTGAAAGTGCAAAAACCATGTCCTGAGGTAAATTTTGCATGATGAAATCCGGAGCATGGCGCGGCGGCCACTTGGCCATTACGGATCGCTTCCCGTGCGGCCGCCAGCATGGAACCCGATGTGTAACGCAAGGACGCTGCGACTTCAGGCAATTTATTCCTGAAACCGTTATTGATCACACAGGACAGTACGCCATACACATAATCAGGACTGTGAGCCATCATGAGTTGAGTAGCGGTTACCCCCTCAAAATCAATTATTTCTATAGGTAATCCAAGTCGCTGCCAGGCGCCAACTACTCGCGCCGGCTTTCCGGCACTGGGTGAAAAACTGTCGAAATTGGCCACCATCTTCGGTGTATAAAAGACCGGGATTTGCCTCAGTACGCTGGTGTTATTAGTTTCGCTCATTTCGTTCTCGTCATTTGACTAGGGATGCGTATTAAGCGCCCCGACTGCGCCACCGTGTGTCGCATACAGGCAATATGATCAGTACATCGAAAAAAACTCGCAGGAAAATCGAAATGGGAACTAAAAATGCAGTCATTAAGGTGGTTGTGAATACCCAATCAAAATCATTACGATCGCTTTCAGGAAGAACATGACGAACCATACTTATCGCCCCTCTGATCTGGAGCCGCTAAATGCCGGCATCCGCTTACTTGACGAGATTAGCAGGATGCCTTGCATACAAATCAGCTCTGCTGGTGAGGCGTTCACGCAGTTGTCATCTGCGGAAGACATACCTGCACCGCTACGTCGCTATTACGAAAAAATCGGCAAACGGCTGACGGATACCGAAGCTCACCTGAAAGAATATCTGCGCTCGACAAGATACACAGGGCTTAAATTATTCTCGCGCATCGAAAATAGATTGGGGCGCACGGTGTTGAGCGATGGAGAAATGAACCGTCTGCGTCACGTCAACATCCGATTACAGGCATTGGAAAAAATTCTTCAACAGAAAATTGACGGTATGAACGAGCGGTTGGATGGTTTCAATCCTTACGGAGTGGAGTGGGATGAATGGGACGCAGGAGAAATAATTCTCTGGCTGACAATCGGTCCCGACGCTGAACGCCCGGCTTATCACCCGGATAAATGGACTGAAGATAATAACATGGAGTCTCTGCAAATTCGTGTGACTGTCTGGGAGCGCAGGAGAGATGATGCTAAAGAAAAACGCTGGGGGCTGGATGACGATGAGAACCATAGCGATCTTGCCGGATGCGAAGGCTCACAAATGCAGCATTTCCACCAATGCTATCTGTTTCACGAACTCTGGGATCATGCCGACGTCGGTTTCCGGGGGATGCTGAACCTTCAGTCACTGTGGATCGAAGTGCTTCCGCATCGGTCGGGCAACTTCACAATTTAATTTGCCATGCTGCAATTGGTGCAGCACATTTATACTAAAGTGGCATTCGATGAAGCTAATCCTACGTAACAGAAACTCGCCGGACACCTTGAAAACACTGACGGCAGCATGAAAATTACAGGCGTGATTTTTCAATATATGCTACTGCCTGCCGCGATGGAATTCGCCTTCCAGGATGAGCCGGGGTACTGGAAAAAATATTGGGACGATGATTTCAATCCACAAGATGAAAATTCGGCGTAGAGTGCCGAAGGTTAAGCTGAACGGTGTATAAAGTCTAATCAGGCAGTATTAACGAACGGGAGTCACGACTATGAAGATCAGATTTATCAAGTTAGGCAATGGTGGTGGTTGGGAAATGAGCTGCATTGAAAATGACAATACCATTCGTTTAGGCTACAAAAGTCATCTCCATGAAGAGTGCCTAAATGGAAATTGGGATTCTGTCAGAAAATTCTGGTTAGAACATAGAAATGGTAATCAAGGAGTAGCTTCGCGAGACATAAAGCAAATAAGGGATTTTTATGAACTTGCAGAATCCGATATTTGGATTACGTTTTACAAGCGGATGATGTATTGGTGTCATGCACAAAAGGATGTTCTGGAGCTTGGGGATGGCAGTAGGATACGCAGAGTTATCGGCACTTGGCGTTGCGAAGACCAGAATGGTTTTACTCTCGCAATTGAAAATATCGATGGGCGTGTAACGAAAGTTCAGGGATTTCAGGGTACCATTTGCGATGTTAATTTGCCCGAATATATTTGTCGGAAAATCAATGGGCAACTACAGCCAGAAGTTGAAGCAACAAAAGAATCCCTACATAAATTAAAGGCTAATATTGAAAACTTGATCCGAGGACTTTGGTGGCAAGATTTTGAATTACTTATTGATTTGATATTTGCCAAATCGGGGTGGCAAAGAATTTCAGTCCTTGGAAAAACAGAAAAAGATATTGATCTTGACATTTTTTCTCCGGTGACTCAAAAACGCGCTTTCGTGCAAGTAAAATCGTCAACGAGTTGCTTGCAAATCCATGAGTATTACAATTCATTTATTCAATATAAACAGTATGATGAAATGTATTTCGTTTTTCATTCTGCCAGTTTTTCGATTGAGGATGTCGATATCAAGGACACTAGATTTCATTTGTGGGACGTAGCAAGGATTGCGGAGCTCGTTGTACATGCAGGACTCATCGACTGGTTGATAACAAAGCGGACGTAGCTTACTAACAAGTTGCATGAGGGGGATCAGATGCAAAAAATTGAACTGTTATTAGATGCGGAAAAGCAGGTATTTTTCAATAATCTTAAAAAAAGTCATAACGAATTAGTCGTTCCCCTGATCAAATAGACTTGCATATACCCAAAAAAATCCACGGTTCAAGCCAGAAGACATATCTGATTTCGTAATATCTGGCGCATATGTAATTACAGATCGTGAATGGTTTGATGCTCTGATAAGGGAACTTGGTTTTCTTTTCTACGCCCCAAAGAGGCTAGTAAAAGAACAAGGTGGATTCTGGTTTGCGGAAAAACTGGAGCCCAAAAGGAATATGCCCAAACACGATATTTTCGATGTCGGTTTACAACAACCGGGTAGTTTTCGCTCAAAGCAGTAAGCATTATTTGTAGGCGAAAAATTAATTTTGTTTCAGAAATTCTACTGCGACACATTCTGTCACATTGTTAACGTATCCTGCTCTCGTCAACAAAAAAAGGAGCAATAAAAATGAGATGTTTCGCAAGGTGGCACAAAGATAGTGAATCTGGAGCGAATTTCCGTGATCAGACAATTCTGCAATTTGGCGATAGCTGGGAGCTACGAGCCAGCTTTGTACTGTTGAATCCCGGTAGCGCGCTACCATTGAGTGAGATCGATCAAACTGGTTTTCTCAGATCAAAAGCGCTGCCTTTTTTTATCGAACCCGCTGGCGGCGAAACCTATGTGAAGTTCTCCATCGACCGGTTGATGAACGATGTCATCAAGCTGTTTGCCGCCAAGCATTCCGGCGGCACGATAAAACTGTATAACCTGTTTAATCTGAAGAATCAGAATTCTGGCGAGGCTATAGAGCAGTTTTCAGCAAATCAGGCTTATCCGAAAATGTTTGCAACAGATCAGGAAATCAAGTTCTGCGGTGCCCCAGTCATCATCGCGTCAGGCGGAAAAGCTTTCAAAAACGCCAGAACTGAACGAGAACTTGCCCGCTATATTTCACTGGCTGATGCGAGCAGGCTTTACAAAATCGCGGGTGCTGGCAAAAAATCATTTTCGATAGTCAAGGCAGTGCCGGATGAACAGGGTCTTGTCGATAGCTACCATCCCTCATACACCTTCAAGTACGGCAACTCAACCAGTCTCGGCGAATTAGGTGCGTGAGCATTGAGCCTAAAATATTTGCAATAATTTGTTTCTAAACGCGATTTCCAGCCGTCGTGTATACAGCCGAATCCTTACGCTGACCAATGGCAATGATCAACACCTCGATAATATCCGCATTGATACGGTACACAATCCGCGTACTGCCGGTGCGGATGCGACGACACCCGGCCAGTTGACCGGATAGTGTTTTTCCAAGCTTGCCGAGCTCGCCATTTTTAATCCGCTTTTCAATTACCTTCAATATAATCCGGGCTTCAGACTGCCCGATGGACTGAAGATCAGCAGCAACCTCTTCGTGGTAAATAAAGTTCCAGGTCATTGCTCAACCTGTTCATCCATCCCAAAACGCGCCATCATTTCCGCATGGGAAATTGCTTTGGAACGGTCGAATGTAGATATGCGTTCGGCAGCCATCGCACCAATTCTCAAATCATCCAGTTCGTCCATCAAAGCTTCATAACGGTCGGCAGGCAGCAGAACCGCAGCGATAGCATTGTTCTTCAGCACAACGTACTTGTCCTGTTCGCCATTTTCGATACGTTCAAAAATATCCTTGGCTCGACGCTGAATGTCCGTAACTGAAATTGTTTCGCTGGTTCGCACTTCCATCACACACCTCTTGATATTAATTATTGTCCGACTATTATCAATTTTAAATCGAATAATATCAAGAAGATGTTACACAAACGACTGAAAAAGGGCTCGGCCATCATCGGTACAAGGAACTATGCCACCTGTAGTATAAAATCCACATGCACCGAATCAAACGGGAAGATGATCTTGCCGTCGTCGGTTTTATCCAGCAATCCGGCATTGAGCAAGGCGTGAGCATCGCTGTGCACGCCTTTGACATCACGGTGTACGCGCCGCGCCACTTCTCGCAGTGATAATGCTCCGGCACCGGTCATCACCTTGAGCACATCCCAGCGTTTTGGAGAAAGCGTGCGCCAAAGTTCATCCGTACTTGAAAAACTGCGGTAGGCGCCTTGTGGTTTGCCTGTTTCCAGCGCACGCAAAAAGCGCGCATTGGCTTCCTCACGACTGGACACCCCGACAACGACTGTATTCATGCTTGCCTCCATTCATCCACCATTTTCCAAAAATCATCCAATAGCACCGGCATCGTAAAAAAGTTATAAGGCAACTCGATTCCGTTTAGGTGGTAGTGATCTCCCTTACCGGCTTCATTATCAAAACGCAGTACACACACGCCTTCAATTACCAGTGACAGACTGTATTTGAAAGTGTGCGCACTGCCACGAACCGCGATGGGCACGAGCAACACGCGCAACTCGGCAAAGCCGTTCTCACCTTGTTTAATTCGATCATCAACCAATACCTGTGCTTTCATGTTGTAGATAATGCCAACAGATGAAGATGCTGTCAACACGAATCAACTTCATCTGCAAGAAAACTTTTTCATCTCATCAGCTGCGACACAACATGTCATGTTGTGAACGTAATATCTCACCAATGATTTTTAATAACATCGATTTATCCACATGAGGAGCAATGACAATGAATCCTGAAAATACCGCCAAGCTGCTAGCAATCTATCCACTACTGTATCGCAATCTGAGGAATCAGGATTTCGAATGCGAAGATGGCTGGTTCGCTCTGATCTGGCAGGTTTCGGCAGATATCGAATCAGTCGCGCAACTTGAAGGCACACCAAAAACAGCCGAAGCATGGCCGTCAGTCGGCGTCCTCAAGAACAAATTTGGCTCACTGCGCGTACAGTTCGACGGACGTGTCAGCGATGCCATCGAGGCATTAGTCCACAGGGCATACGAGCGATCAATGGAGATATGCCATTTGTGTGGTGCACCTGCTCTGCTCATGCAGGTCAGTAATCGCCGGACAGAACCGTTATGCGCAACGTGCATCGAAGCGTCACCAAGTAATCCAGAAAATCCACGTCCACTTCCCGTCTGGATGCAGGAGCAGAATCGTTGATCGTTTTCAGGCTTACTTCTATTTGCGACGCATTCTGTCGCATTGCTGGCTTATTCTACCTACCTCAGTCACAACACGTCAGCCAGCCATGAGAAGAACTAAAAATCGCGGTCACAGCAACGAATTCCATCCGATATATAGCGATTATCGCAAGATCGTTCATTGCTGGATGCTGCAGCTGCTCGTTTCTCTGGGCGGACACAAGGGAATGATACTCGAACGGCATTGCTCTGAAGATGAGGTATTGCATGAGCTTGGACTCTCCCACTTGCTGGAAGCTGAAGAATTTAACGCAAATGCTGCCAGACAGGCATTGCAGAAAATGCACAGCGAACTCGGCATATCCCAAATGGCGGCAATACCGAAAGATACGCAACTTGCCAAAAACATAGCATGGCTGGGCGAAATCATTGGCCTGAACGGGACAGAGCAGGCCATCCTGCATTTTCACGTGATTGCATCACGGCACCTCATTTTAAGAACCTGCCTGCTCAGTCTGGGACAAGGGATAGACTTGTTGTATGCCGCAAATATCCTGAGTCTGATGCTGGATGTTGACGAAGCTGAAGTCGAACTCGCCTTAAAACCCGGTGCGGCCCTCATCCGCACGGGCTTGATTTCCATTCCATCCAAACTGGATGACCTGATGGATAAAATCTGTCTGTTGCCAGGGTTAGCAGATAATTTATTTACCGCACAGGATGATCCATACCGCCTGTTCAGAGATAACTTCACTCCTGCCGGCGCGGCACGTTTGACGATACAGGACTATCCGCACCTGACTGAAGATATTGCCATATTGAAAAGCTATTTATCCGAAGCATTGAGAAATAAACGCGCGGGGGTGAATGTGTTGATCTATGGTACCCCTGGCAGCGGCAAAACAGAATTTGTCAAAACGCTCGCCAGAGAAGTCGGACGCCCGCTATTTGAAATTGCAACGGAAGATGCTGACGGCGACCCAATACAGCGTGCAAACCGTTTTCGTTCCTTTCGTCTTTCGCAGCATATTCTTGCCACCAATGGAACGCTGCCGCTTGTTCTGTTTGACGAAGTCGAGGATGTTTTCAGAATCGGCAAAGACGGGGACGACGCCGACAATGCCAGCGGCATGAAGGGATGGATCAATAAACTGCTGGAAGAAAATCAAATCCCGTCATTCTGGCTGTCCAATAACCTGGACTGTCTGGATAACGCTTTCATTCGGCGCTTCGACTATGTCATCGAACTCAATACGCCGCCGCGCAGCGTGCGCAGCAAAATTCTGGATCAATATCTTGATGGAATTGATGTCAGTACGTCATGGAAGCGTAGCATGGCTGAGCATGAGTATCTGAACCCCGCCGTCATTGAGCGTGCAGCCAAGGTCATCGAAATTGCAAAAATTCAACATCCCGAACTTCATACAGAAAAAGCACTTGAAAGAGTGCTGGGCAATACGCTGGAAGCACTCGGGCTATCACGTTCGCCCGGAAACGCACTACAAAGTGTGACAGGTTATCGGCTGGAGATTTTAAACACAGACTGCAATATTCAGGATGTCTGTGACGGCTTGCATGAACACGGCGAAGGCCGCCTATGTCTATATGGACCACCAGGCACAGGAAAAAGTGCATTCGGCAGGTATCTGGCAGAGTCGCTTGATCGTCCGCTGATGTTGCGGCGTGCCTCGGACATATTGAGTCCCTATCTAGGAGTAGCGGAAAAAAATATGGCCAGCATGTTTCGCGAGGCCAGGGAAGAGAATGCAATTTTACTGCTGGATGAGGCGGACACATTTCTGCGCGACCGAAACGGCGCAACCCGGAGCTGGGAAGTTAGCCAGGTGAATGAAATGCTGACACAAATGGAGTCGTTCGAAGGCATCTTCATTGCATCCACCAATCTAATGGATTCGCTGGATGCCGCTGCACTGCGTCGCTTTGATATGAAAGTGAAGTTCGATTTTCTAAAACCGGAACAGGCATGGCAGATTTTTCTGGATACAGCCGCCAAATTCAAGCTTGAGGTATCTGATGAGGATCGCGTCAAATTATCAAGGCTGCAATGGCTCACGCCGGGCGATTTTGCCAATGTCGTCAGGCAATCACGGCTGCGCAAGATGCAATCTGCACAGGATTTGATCGACCGATTACAGGCCGAATGTCAGGTCAAGCCCGAAGGCATGAAACGGAAAATCGGATTTTAAACTTACGATCTCGGTAGTAACGGCGTAGCATCCACAACTCACCAACAGACAAAGCGAGGTAATCAATGCAAGAAATCGAACAGCTACTGAAAGATGTGGCATTCAAGATGGGAACATTGCGAGAAGCCAGGAATCGCTTCTCCGCACAACTTGCACCGGAATTCAGTATATTTGACTACCTGCGTACCGATGAAATGGGCCTTTCCAAGTGCATCGCAAGCCTGCTCGATCCCAAGGGAACGCATGGACAAGGCAGCGTTTTTTGGCTGCATTTCTAAAGAAGTTTGGATCAGAGCCTACTTGGGTATCGACTTCGGAGGACTGTGAAGTAGTCACAGAAAAGCTGGCTAACGGTCAGCGGCGCATTGATATCTATCTGAAGTTTCAAAATGCTGGAATCATAGGCATTGAGAACAAGCCGTGGGCAGGAGATCAAGACTGTCAACTATCAGACTATGCAGCCTTTATTAAAAAAGAAGCTGGAAACAGAAAATGGCTGTTACTCTATCTAAGCAACAGCGACCCAGGTGAGAACAGCATCACGACAGACGAAAAAAAGAAGCTCGAAGACTCTGGAGAATTCCTACGACTTAGTTATGCAGATGTCATTGATTGGCTTACGGACTGCGCTTGCCAGTCGAAAGCTCTTGTGGTGCGCATCTTTATTGAAGAACTGGCAAAATTTATTCGAATGAACATCAATGGGGAATTGGATATGTCAGAAGCTAAAGCAGTGAGCAGCACTATTCTTGGGCCGCCAAATTATATTGATTCAGCTTTCCAAATAACCAATGGAATGGCAGGTGTTAAAAAAGAATTACTGAATAAATTTCAAATTGAACTGCAAGCCAGTCTTAGGTTGCACGGGCTAAAACTTGACTGGGATCTATTAAGTTGGAAAGCATACGCGGGTTTTAACATCCAGTTTGCTGAATTTCCACAATGCATGAATCTACGCTTCCAGTTTGAGCAATCTGATTTGAAGGCTTTCTTTTGGGGGATACATAACAGTAGCCAAGATTACAATGCTAAAACTGTCGAAGAAATTAAAAGATTAATGGGGAATAACTACTCTTCGACAAAGGTAGATCTTCCGGCATGGCCGTGTTACTTAGAGCTACCTAATAATCGCCTTTGCACTGAAATGAAAAATTGGTCGAATAGTGCAACACCTTGGATATCCATACATGATGGAAGCCTAGTAACGATAATTTCAGATATTGCAGTACAAGTTCGTGATGTCTTTAAAGAACACATGAACTTATTGTTTGAAAATGATACTTCTATCTAAGCACATCGAACATGACCACTCAACCAAAACGCCACGGACTGTCGAAATCGCGCCTGTTATTGCATCGGCAATGCCCGAAAAGGCTGTGGCTTAAAGTCTATCGACCAGAACTGGAAGAAATAGACGATGGTAATCAGGCGCGTTTTGCCACCGGCACGTATGTCGGCGAAGTGGCGCAACAACTCTACCCTGATGGCATATTGATTGACGGCGAAGATCTCTGGCAAGCGGTTGCCGATACTCACGCCGTGCTTGCAGGCGAAAAGCGTCCTATTTTCGAGGCTACCTTTCAATCACGCGGACTGCTGATCCGCGCCGATCTGTTGCTGCCAGTCGAAAATGGTTATCGGATGGTGGAAGTAAAGTCGTCTACCAGCGTGAAGGAATACTATCTGACGGATGCGGCCATTCAAAGCTGGGTTGCTGATCAAGCCGGGCTTACGCTTTCAAGCGTTGAAATTGCACAC